>JAPFBP010000031.1 GCA_029250275.1 Candidatus Nitrosopumilus sp.
GATAAAACTAAAGATCCACAGAGATATGTTGACAGATACAATACAGAACCAACATACAAGAAATGGTTTGATGATAACTTTGCAGAGTATGATTCCATTTATCAAGCAGTTGGATTAGAAGAACCAATTGTTAAAGATAAAAAGTTTGGCATTTGTGGACCTGGAACAAACCTAATTGATGGAATATGTACAATTGTTGAAAAACCAGTTGTAAAGCCTTGGTGGAAGTTCTGGTAAAAAAAATTAAAGCTAAGTTTTAATCACAATACTTGTCCATAATGAATAATGGGTAAACTAGCTAGAAATCTTAGAATTTGTGGGGAATGTGGAATTGCATATACCTCAGTTAGTTTTACAAGATACATTGACGGATGCCCAATTTGCAATTCAAAAAGATTTGAAGCAATACCTATCAAATCAGCAGATGATGATTTGTCAACATAGATTTTTTAGTAGAATATAATAAAAATATACATTGTCTGAAGACCCAGAAATTGCTAAAATTATGCAAAGAAAGATGGAGGAGATGCTAAAGCCAAAAGCACAGCCCATAATTGAGCCTGGAATTATAGATTTGAACGAGTTTAACTTTGACCAAATAGTATCTGCAGAAAATCCAACACTAGTAGATTTTTGGGCAGAGTGGTGCGGTCCATGCAAATCAATGCATCCAATATTTGAGAGTCTCTCAAAGACATATCCAAATGTAAAATTTGCCAGAGTCAATGTTGATCAGAATCAAAATATCTCTATGAAATATGCAGTACAATCAATTCCAACTTTTATCATGTTCAAGTCAGGACAAATCATAGATAAAATGATGGGAGCAGTAGGAGCCCCTGGAATTCATATGATTTGTAAAAAACATTCAAACTAGTAAGCATAGATTGGTTCTATCGCTCGTTGAATTCTTACTATTTCATTTAGAATTTCTTGTTCTTTTGCACTTAGTTTATGCATGAATTTATTGAGTAATAATTTTGCTTCAGGTGATGGTGGGAATGTATAGTAAACTTCTTCTTCAAAAATCTGTCTTCCAATTGTAACATCTTTAACAGAACATGCAACTTCATCTCCTGTTTTTGCTGAAGTTACGGTCTTTTTATCAAGCTGGAGTTGATGAATATTTCCTACCTTTCTACCTGCCATATTCATAAATGGTATTTTGTGTTTCAGAGTTCCAACATCTACACGTACTCCAAATACTGCAGGATTATTATTTCTGAAAACCATTCCTTTGAGAAAACTAAATTTGGAAATTGGGGTTAGTTCTGCAAACATTGCATCTTCTGCATTTGTAGAGTCTTCCTCTACCCATGCGTTATAGTTATCAATTAAACTGTAAATTACTCTATCCTCAAAGAGTTTGATGTGGCTTGTTTCTGATTCTTCTTTTGCATCAGCTAATACTTTGACATTAAATGCTAAAACAATTCCTAAATGTCTATCATTTTCTTTGATTGCTTTTGCATCTATTACATCTCGTCTAGTTACAGGACCAATGTCAGCTTTGGCAACAGGAACTTGAGAACGTCTAAGCATCTCCATTATGGCCTCAAGTGAACCTATAGTATCACATTTTAGAATAATTCCATTAGTTTCTGTATCAACAAATACAGATTTCATTTCAGATTCAATGAGTTTGGTGTATTTTATAATCTCCTCAGCATTTGATGCAACATACAGTGTACTCCCTGGAAGAACACCTTCAAGATCAGGTGATGCAATTTTCAAACCTGCTGCTGCTTCTACTTGAGAAACTGTTATGAATTTATCACGAGGATCACGCATTTCATCAAGAGGTTTTGGTAAAAGTAATGCCTTGGGTTTTGTAACTATTACACCATCACGTTTTGCAACAACTATACTATTTTCCTTCTTGATTATCCCGTCAATTAAGATGATATTGATTGTTTGTCCTAATCCAACTTCATCTTTTACTTCAAGTACGATACCACGTGGTTCTTTTTCTTCTTGGTTGAGTCTTTTTTGAAGATATTGTTGAGTCAATCCAACTAAAACACTAAGTAATTCAGGGATACCAACTCCAGAACGTGCAGAGATAGGAACTATAGCAATTTCTGATTTAAAGTCCTGTATACGATAAAATGCTTCAGATTTGTAGCCTAAAATCGATAAAGTTCCCACAACATCATAAAGTTTTTGATCTAGATCAGATTGAACTGATGCATCTTGTTCTTTGATGGATTGAGAAATGAATTTAGTTTCAGATTTTCTCCATCCAGAGATTTGATCACATTTGTTTAGTGCAACAACAAATGGCACTTTTCTGCTCTGTAAAATTTTTAAACTTTCATTTGTCTGTGGTTGAAATCCACGATTAACATCAACTACTAAAATTGCAATATCAGCAGCAGACCCGCCTCTAGAACGAAGGTTTGTAAAAATTTCGTGTCCAGGTGTATCAATTACTAAAAGTCCAGGAACTTTATTTTCTGATTGTTCAAGTTTTTTGTATAGTGGACCACACATTTCTTTAATTGTTTCAGTTGGAAGAAAACTTGCACCAATATGTTGAGTAATTCCACCTGCTTCTCTACCTTGAACACCAGTTCCACGAATTCTATCTAAGAGAGATGTTTTTCCAGAGTCTACGTGGCCAAGAACTACCACTATGGGCTGACGAATATGCAAACCAGATCACTCAAATGCTACCCTCGATTCGTGATCAAAACTTTCTTGTGAATCTGATGCGTGAATAATGTTTTCACTAAATCCTAATCCAAAGTCTCCTCTAATAGAGCCAGGGTCTGCTTCAAATGATTTTGTTGCACCAATCATTATTCTGGTAGTAGCAATTGCATTGTTTCCTTCAATGATTGCAGCTACAACAGGTCCTGATGTGATAAATGATGTCAACTCACCAAAAAATGGTTTATCTTTGTGAACACCATAGAAATTTTCTGCTTGTGCTTGAGTAAATCTAAACATCTTTAATTTTAAAAGTTTGAATCCTTTTTTTTCAAATCTGGATACAACTTCACCAACTAGATTTCTAGATACAGCATCAGGCTTTACAATGAATAATGATTGTTCAGTCAATTCTATGACTTTCTAATTCCGCCTTTAACGTATTTTTTTGTCCACTTTAATTTTCTTGGATCACGTTTCAGGACTAGTCCATTCTTTTTACATTTTGCAGAACAATACCATTCAATAGTTCCATTGTTTTTAACATACATGGTACCAGATCCTTTTGCAACTGGTCTGTTACAGAAAGTACATGGTTTAACTAAAAGACTCATCTAAACACCTTAATGAATTTTCTTTGCTTCTCTCTCGGTTTCTCTTAGCATTAAGATTTCACCCATTCTAATAGAACCTTTGACGTTTCTTGTAAGGATTCTACCTCTATCCTTACCAGTAAGAACTTTAACTCTAACTTGAATTACTTCACCAGCAATACCGGTTCTACCAACAATTTGAATAATTTCAGATTGAACTACTTCTTCAGAGTTTTGACTCATTCTTTAGTCTTGCCGCCTTTAATTTTAGCGATAGCTGATACAACTTGGTCTATGATGTGTTGTGCATCACCTGCATCTAAAATTGCAGCAGCAGCAGCAGTAATATCAATACCTAATGATTTGCCTAATTCTGATTTGCTTGGTACAAATGCATATGCTGCACCTTGTTCCTCACATAGAATTGGAAGATGTGCTACCACCTCTGGTGGTTCAACATCTTCAGCAATTATAATTAATTTACTAGTACCACGTTCAATTGCCTTGGTTGCTTCGTTAGTTCCTTTCTTGACTTTACCACTGGTAGATGCTATTCTAACGGCTTCTAAAATTGGTGCAACGAGTTCTTCTGGCGTCTCAAATTTAACATAGTATGATTTTCCCATACTTCGTCACCCTAAGGGTTCATTCTCCATTCTAACCATCGCTATAATTGGTTTTAAAAGTGTTATCTGGAAATAATGAAACTAACTTTTTCAAGGTATTCAGACATTAAAGCATCTAACTTCTCCTGACTTTCAGATTCGGCATAGATTCTAACAATCGGCTCAGTTCCACTTGGTCTAATCATTACCCAATTTTTAAGATCAATTGTAATCTTAATACCATCAGAAGTATCAGAATTTGGAAATTCCTCCTTTAGAGAAGAAATTAGTTTTGGAACTTTTTCATATGAACATAATACTTTATCTTTTGTCGTAAATGATAAAGGTAAACTGGCAATCTCTTCAGTAAGAAACTTTCCAGATGTTGCTAACAAATCAAGCATCAATGCCAAAGTCATGCAACCATCCCTTACTTGATTATGTTTTCCATACATATAACCTCCATTTTCTTCAAATCCAATTAGTGCATCAGTTGAAACCATTTTTCTAGAAACTTCAACACTTCCTACTTTGGTTCGAATAACTTTAGAATCAAACTGTTCAGTTAAAACTTCAATGTTGGAACTAGAATTCAAACAAGTTACAACTAGAGAGTGTGGATTTTTCTTTAGAATATGTCGTGTAAGTACTAGTGCAGACTTGTCTCCAGTTAAGATATCTCCATTGTTATCACAGAAAATACTTCTATCGCCATCGCCATCAAATGCGATTCCAACATCTGCATTGTATTTTCTTACAGTTTTTGAAAGTTCAGAAAGATTTTGTGGTGTTGGTTCTGATCCTCGTCCTGGAAATTCACCATCAATTTTTGAGTTTACAAGAAATATTTCACAACCAAGTAATTCACAAAAGTTAGGTGCAGATACTGCTTGTGCACCATTACCTAAATCTAAAACAACTTTGAAATGTTTTGATTCTATCAGTTTAGAATTAATGTGTGAAATGATTCCTTTAAGATATGTTTCAATTGCCCTGTTTTCAGTTCCAGTTAATCCCCATAAATCAGGTTTATTCAGCCAATTTTTTTGCAAGTAAATATCTTCAATAATTAATTCGTCTTCACGTGAAATCTCTACACCATCTTTTGCACACGGCTTGATTCCATTGTATTGTGGAGGATTGTGAGATGCTGTAATCATTAGTCCACCAGAATATCCCAAACTCTTTACTGCATATTCTAGACAAGGTGTCGGTACTATTCCTGCAACATTGCAATCAATTCCAATTGAATTTAGAGCAGAACTAACTACTTTACATATTACAGGACTAGATTCTCGTCCATCATATCCTATCAATACAGGTCCTCCTCCAAAATATGTTCCAATTGCAAGTGTCATATCATGAACAAATTCTAATGTAAAATCTTCAGAGAAGACTCCGCGAATTCCATTAGTTCCAAAAAATTTTGCCATGTTACTATTCAATAATAGATAAATTTGTGTTTAATGGCAAATCCGTTGCGGGAGTCGCCCAGCCTGGTCAAAGGCGTAGGGCTTAGGACCCTATATCTTAGGATTTCGTGGGTTCAAATCCCACCTCCCGCACCTTCTTGATTTCTGTGAATGATTAATAATGAGAAAATCCTCAGCAAACAAAGTCATGAAAAATACAGTAGTTGGAATTACAGTAGTAGGTAAAGACAGAGAAGGTATTGTAGCTACATTTACAAATTTTGCATTTTCTAAAGGTGGAAACATTGAGAAAGTAAATCAAAATGTAATCAAAGGTCTTTTTGGTATGTATCTAGAAGTATCTTTTTCAAAAGCAGTTGATGTAAAAAAGTTTGATTTAGATATCCAAAGTCTAGCTAAAAAGGAAAAAATGGATGTCAGTACTCATCATGAAACAAATTCACAAAAAAATATTGCAGCACTAGTAACTAAAGAACCACTTTGTCTTCAAACAATTCTTGCAAATACAAAATCACTCAAAGGAAAAATTTCTGTAATTATAGGTACTGAAAAAACCTTAGAATCGCTAGCAAAAAATGCAAAAATTCCATTTGTTGTAATAGAAGATAAAATTCAAGACAAGGCCGAGGAGAAAATTATCCAAGTTTGCAAGAAGTACAACATTGATCTAATTTCACTTGCAAGATACATGAGAATACTTAGTCCAAACTTTGTTTGGAGATATCCAAATAGAATAATTAACATTCATCCATCACTACTTCCTGCATTTCCAGGAGCTTCTGCATACGAACAAGCATTTGAGAGAGGTACAAAGATTGTTGGTGTTACCTCTCACTACGTAACTGAAAACTTGGATCAAGGACCAATAATTTTACAAGACTCTTTCAAAGTTGATCCAAACGATACATTAGAAGAAATGAAAGTTAAAGGACAAAAATTAGAAGCAGACACATTACTTAAAGCAATGAAGATGCATCTAGAAAACAAACTAGAAGTTCGTTGGAGAAAAGTTCACATCAAATCAAAGTGAATTAAATGACAGATATCAAAACTCAGTTTGATCCGATTCTTAGAAAATCAATCGCAAACAAAAAACAAATTGCAGTAATTCCAGTAGGCTCAATTGAGCAACATGGCCCACATTTACCCATATCAACTGATTCAGATATTGTAACTGAAGTTGCAAAAAAAATCTCAGACAAATACGGATATCTTTTACTTCCTACACTAAACTATGGAGTTTCATATGAGCATGCACCTTTTTTCAATCTAAGCATTAGAGAATCAACTTTACGTACAGTGTTAACTGATTTGTGCTCCTCACTATTATTAAATAACATCAAAACAGTTTTCATAGTTAATGGACATCATGGAAATTTAAAGCCAATAAAGAATCTAGATATCAAACTTAAAAAAATCTCAAAAAACAAACTGCAAGTATTTCCATTATCATACTGGCATTTTATGCAAAGAGAGTTTGACCATGCAGGTTTTGTAGAGACTTCACTAATGTTGGCAATTTCAAAAAATGTCAAAATGAATTTGGCAAAAAAAGGGCTAGACACAAAAGGAATGACAAAGCAAGAAATTGCTAAACTAGGAAAACTAACAAATCAATCATTTCCCAAAGCGACTAAAAATGGAATTTGGGGCGATCCTAGAAAAGCTACAAAAAAAGACGGACAAGTAATTTTAGCTGAAATTATCAAAAATCTTGGAAAAAAGTGTCAAACTTGCCTTACTAAGCACATCTCATAGTTTCACCAATGGAAATTTAATATAACGCCTTGATATTCATGTCAATAAGTGATTATTGATGTCCGTTGATATGGCAGTAAAAGTATTGGATGAAAGTATCAATCAAGTTGTATTGATTAAACTCAAAGGAAATAAGACCATTAGAGGTAATCTTTTAGGTTTTGACCAACACATGAATCTGCTACTCGAATCTTCAGAGGAAATTCCTGCTGAAGGTGATTCTAAAAGCCTTGGAAGCATTGTGGTAAGAGGAGATAATGTAGTAATGATATCCCCTCCACCATCACAAAATTAGGTGAATTACAATGACTAAAGGCACAACTTCTATGGGTGGTTTTACAAAGAAGAAAGTTCACATCAGATGCAGAAGATGTGGAAAGAACTCACTTCACAAACGTCATCACCAATGTGCAAGTTGTGGATTTCCAGAGGCTAAACGCAGAAAGTATTCCTGGATTAAATGGTATACATAGATGCAAGAGATTGTTCTTATTCTTAGTTCATTAGCAGGTGTTGCTACAGCAGCTGTTGTACGTAGAATGCCAAGAGACAAAAATCAATTACTTAGTCTTGGTGCCAGTTCGCACATTAAAAGTCAAATCACTTCATTAAAAATTGAAAAGGATATTCTCACTAAAACTATTTCAAGATTATATCAAACAGAAGCTGAATTTCCTAAAATTCAAAAAGACAAATTGCTACTAAAGTATCAACATCAATTAGGAATTGTATTAGCTAGATTAGAAAAACTTGAACAAGCAAGTAACCACCCAGACTTGGGTCCAATTGGTGATGGCTTGATCACATTAATGGATCAAAAATTATCAAAACTAGATGATAGATTGTATGAACTGTCATCAAAAATGACAAGTGTCAAAGTTGAAACACCAACGGTACAAGTTCCTGAAACAAAACAAAAGATTTCCAACGTATTCAACTTTGATAAACCAAAAGAAAGCAAGATGGAACCAATTGAGATTCCTCCAACAAAATCAAGACAATCATTTGAATTAACGACTCTAACAAACATTTCAAGAAAGCAATCAAAATTCCCATTATTTGAAGAAATAAAACAAATGCCACAACCAAGAATAATTCAAGAATTAATCAAACCAAGAGACGAGATTGTTCAAGAATTAATCAAACCAAGAGACGAGATTGTTCAAGAAATTATACAGCCAAATCAAAAGGTTGAAGATAAAATGACAATAATACAGTCAATTGCACCAAAACCTGAAGTCAGATTTGAGACTAAACCAGACCTAAACAAAGAAGTTGCAAAAATTAACGAGTATAAAGCACTTCCAGAACCAATTAAAGAAAAACCAGTTACACTGGATGATGACTTTGATGAGGATGCAGATGATTTAGACAAAATCAAAAGCGATATCATGAGAGTATTATCAAAACTGGATCAAGTAGAGGTAGAGTAATTGACATACGATGATGCCATAAAGGCATTATCAACGGATGCATTAAAATTTGTAAAAAATAATTATGTAATTGGATTAGGTAGTGGACGAGCAGCAACTACACTTGTAAAATCCCTTTCAAAACTTATCAAACTCAAAGGATACAACATCAGAGGAGTACCAACTTCATTACAAATTAAATTAATTGCAGAAAAAGGAGGCATTCCACTAGTAGAAGCTGATCAGGTAGAATACATCGACGTTGTCTTTGATGGTGCAGACCAAATTGATTCACAAAAATATGTAATCAAAGGAGGAGGAGGAGCATTACTAAGAGAGAATATTCTATTTAGTCTTGCAAAAAAAATTATAGTAATTGCAGACAAGACAAAATTTGTAAAAAATTTCACAAAAACAGTTCCAGTTGAAATTCATCCACTTGCAAGAAACGCAGTCATTCAGTCAATTAAAAAACTTGGAGGTGATGCACAAATTCGTTCACTAGATAGAGGATATCCATTTTTTACAGAAAATGGAAATATAATTTTAGATTGTGATTTTGGCATAATTAAAAATCCCAAAGTTCTAACTGAAAAAATTAAACAAACTCCAGGTGTTTTAGAATCAGGAATATTTTTGAGAAAGCCTGATGTTATTTACAAAGCTAAAGAAAATGGCAAATTTGATATTCTTTAAAATTCTACTTTTTACCAAATTTTCCCACAAGAGGAACAAAGACATACTTTGATTGATTTTTAATTTCAACAATTCCTTTAGAGGTTTTTTGTAACAAGACTAATGATTGAGAAGAGTCCCCTACAGGTGCGATTATGTGCCCATTTTCACTGAGTTGATCAAGTATTGGTAAAGGAATTTCAGTACATGCAGCAGTAATTATGATTCTATCATAAGGTGATGCTTGAGAATATCCAAGTGTGCCATCACCTAAAATTACATGAACGTTATCTATTTTTAATTTTTTTAGATTTTCTTGTGCAAATTTTGCTAGTTCTGGATGTCGTTCAATAGAATAGATAGTTCCAGAACCAACTAGATAAGAAAGAATTGCACTTTGCCAGCCAGAACCTGTACCTATCTCAAGAATGTTTTGACCATTTTTGACATCAAGCCATTCAGTCATTCTAGTTACAACTTCAGGTTGAGAAATAGTTTGATTTTTCATTATTGGTAATGGTTCATTATCATATGCATACTCTAATTCGGATTCTGGAACGAATTCATGTCTTGGAATATTTTGTAAAGCAGACTCTACTTTTTTATCAGTTAGAAATTTTGAATTTTTTAGATAAATAATTAAATCATTTATTGCAGTACGATATTTTTTTTCAATTTCAATTTTTGTCAATTAAAACACTTGAAACATCCTTTTTGATTTATACATCAATGTTCTGTTTCAGGATTATCATGTTTTATTGAATTCATAAAATCTTGATGCTCTAACATCAATTCAATCATTTGTTCTCGTAAATCAACATCATCCATTACTGCATTAAGCATAGGTTCCATCATTTGGTTTGACATCATTGCCATATGAGATGAGTCTTCTAACATCATTGTATGCATATCTTTAGTCATATCAGAATTTATCCATACATGATGAATCATATCCATTATTTTTTCAGAATTAGACATTGTCATAGAATGTGAACTTATCGAATGATGCATGTAATTAGGACACCATGGACAATTTTCAAATCTCTTTTTTTCCATCATTTTCTCACACATTGGACATCCCATCTCAGAATCACCATGATTCATACCAGATTTATCATCACCCATACCACAACTCATTGATTCAGTATGATTACTAATTCCATCGTTTTTTCCACCACACATTCCATCACTCATCTCAGATTCTGAACCATGGCTCGTACCAGAACTCATGGGTTGATGTACTGAATCCATCCATGCAGAATGAGTTTTTAGATGAATTTCCATTTGAGGATGATTCTTCATGGTCTGAATCATTTTTTTACGCAATTCAGGATCACTAGTCATTGGAGCTAGCATATTTTTGAATAATTCAGGATTTTTTTTTATTTGAGAAACCCAATCATCCATAGTATTCTTTGTGATTGTAGGATTTTTTTGCATTATTTCATGCCAGTGATACATTAGTTTTTCATTTGATGCCATACTGTTCATCAAATTAATCATCATTTCTGGATGTTTATCCATCATAGATTGATTATGGATTCCATATCCTCTATCAATTAATTTCAAATATGTAGATGGCATAACACATGTGGGATTTCCATCACTTTTTTGTAACAGTAAATGTCCAGATTTACAAGTTAACATGTCAAGATCTGTAAATTTTTTCCATTGTTGATGTGGTGTCATTTCTTGAGCAAATGAATTTTCAAAAAATATAGAACTAAAAGTAATTGTAAGAATCAAGATAAAGAGAAAAAGGAAATAAAAATTCAATAAACTAAAACGGTGTTTTTCTTTTAAAAACTAATCGTAAATAATCAAATTTTATTTTGAGAACAAATTAATTTTTCTATCAACTAGTTTGCCATGACCAAGTTTTCCAATAACTTCAAAGTTCTCAGCAACTAGTTCTCCTCTGACAATTGTTTTTACAGGCCAGCCTGTTAGATTTCTTCCCTCATATACATTATAATCAGAAAATCCTCCAAACAAATCAGAAGTAACGGTTTTTTCTTTTTTCAAGTCTAACATAACAATATCAGCATCAGAATTTTTCTCTAATGTACCTTTTTGTGGATACATTCCAAAAATTTGAGCAGCATTTTGACTAGTAAATCGTACAAACTGCTCTAGTGAAATTTTCTTTTGGTTAACACCATCATTGAGTAAAATTGGAATTACAGTACCTATTCCAGGGAATCCGGCAAGTGCACTCCATACATTATCACCATCTAGTTTGAGTTTGAGTTGATTTGCAACATGATCAGTTCCTATTGTATCAATGTGGTTCTTGGATAATGCATCCCATAATGCTTTACGATCATTTTCTGTTCGAATTGGAGGCATAACTTTGGCAAGATATCCAGATTGTTTTTCATAAGATAAAGTCAAATAATGCGGACAAGTTTCAATAAAAATTTTGGTCCCAAGTTCCTTTTCTTCTTGAATTTGTTTTAATGCACGTTCTGAACCAATGTGAACAAAGTAAATTACACAATCATAATCTCGACCAAATTTTGATACTGTTTTAATTGCTTTAGCTTCAGATTCAGGGGAACGACTAGAAGACCATGCAGATAATCCATCTTGATTTTTTTCTTTTGCTGTTTTTATTCCACAATCACATGACTCATAGTCTTCTGCATGAACTAGTACAGGACAACCAAGCTTAGCAGCTGCCTTTACTGTTTGTTCAACTAGTTCATCAGTGACATCTACTTTAGCAGCAACTAACCTAGAAGAGTTCGGTGGCATGTCCATGTATACATGCCCAACTTCACCACCGAGATTCATGTAAATTTTAAAAGATGTAATTCCTTTTTCAACACAGTAATTCATCTCATTGATTTGTTGTGGGGTAAAAATTGAAGCATGTATTGCATAATCAATATAATGATTTTGTGATGCAGCATTTAGTTGAGATTGTAAGGAATTAGAAAAAGGATCACCTAGTCGAAGCATTCGCATCATTGTAGTAATTCCACCAATTGCTGCGGCATGAGATTCAGTTTTTGCAGCTTCATTAATTGGAGAATAAACTCCATAATGAACATGAGTATCAATTGGTCCAGGAATTGAAACTAGTCCATTGCCATTGATTTTATGATCACATGCAGGTACATCTGTTGTAAATCCTACAATTTTTCCCTCGTCAATTAAAATATTTTTCTCAACCATTCCTTGAGGAAGAATAACATGTGAATCAGTAATTATAGTGTCATACGTCACTGTAAATTTTATGAAATGCAGACTATTATGCGTTGAGAAAATTATAGATAAAACTAGTAAAAGAAACATAGAATAATCAAAAAAAGAAAGAGCATTAAATGAAATTAGGAATAAAACTTTTGATAATTGGGATCATAGCAATTCTTGCACAAGTTTTTGGCGGTTTATTATTTTAAAACCTCCCATTCAAGAGTGTGAAATATAGAATTTAGTCAACTTTCTTGAGAAAATGAATAAAAGTAGAACTCAAAGAGAGGTTCTGAGGGCCGGTGGTTTAGGAGTATAATGCCTCGTTCGCAACGAGGATGTCGAGGGTGCGATTCCCTCCCGGTCCACTTTTCCAGAAACTATTATACATAAATGAAAAATACCATCGTCATGGAAGTTTTTGACGGCAAAAAAGCTGCACAAGACTATATGTCAAAGCACACTCTAGCATTCTCCACTCCAGAATTAACTCTAATGAGATTTTCTTTTTGGTTAGGAGATTCAGTTCCAGATCCAAAAAATAAAGGAGAAGGAATTCCAAGAATGATGACATATTTGATAGAACAAGATTTTCAACCAGTCTTAATTGATGATGAAACATATGTTCCATCAGGGGCAGTAAAAAATTCAGCAAATGTTGGAAACGCATTCAATGAACAAGTTGTAAATGGAAATTTTTGTTCTGAATGTGGCACTAGTCTTTCAGCAACTGCAAAATTTTGTCCTGAATGTGGAACTACACAATAAGGAAATAATTTTTTAATTTACTAGTTTTATGATCTTGTACCACACTTTGTACAAAATTTTGCGTTTGCTCTAAGCGGTGCACCACATGAAGAACATCCGTTTTTATTTTGTTGCGGTGCCATTTGTCTTGGCATTAATGATGGATCAGGTGACGGTAAAGTTCCAGGATCTCCAAATGCTTCTTGTACAGAAACAATTCCAGGAGGACCTCTACCAACTGGATTTTCTGCAGTTCCTGCTCTTGGTTGCCCCATTCCACCTGCCATCATTCCAGGTTGTCCCATTCCAGGCATCAGTCCAGGAGAGTGTGTGTTTCCAGAACCAGAACCTATGGATTTTTTTAATTCAAAAATTACCTTGACGGCTAGAAATTCTAATGCAGAGTATGCAACTGTATAATCACCTAATTTTTGAAAGAATTCTTTGTCACTGAGCATACCTTTCTTGTACATGTTGTTTGTATCAAGAAATGATTCATAGTATCCTTGAGATTCATCAAACAAATTCTGTAATTTGTCAAAGAGCATACCAAGTGTATCTACTTCACCAAATGACATAATCTCACTCGATTTTTGGAATATTAATTACTTTAGGATCAAAAAGAGGAAAAACGTGTTTGTGATTTATGCGAGTGCTCTATCAATCATACTTTGGTATGATTCTTTAGATGCTGCACCCACTTGCTGGCTGACTATTTTGCCTTTGTTGAGTAG
>JAPFBP010000032.1 GCA_029250275.1 Candidatus Nitrosopumilus sp.
ATTCTTAATGGATTGATATATGTTGGAATTCCAATTGCTGGAATAATTGTAATTTGAATGAGATTCTAAAAAAATCATCTAGTTTTTACATCACTATGCTGGTAATCTGTTACGTGATTCCAAAAATTGCGATTAGTAAATAGGGTAATCAAAACACAATTATTAAGAACGGATTCTCTCCATGCTTCATGAGATTGGAATGACCTTTTCAGTTCTTTCAATATCTATTTTGATCATTTTTAGAAAAAAGCCCCTCCATTGTAGTTAGTTACGAATTGAGAATAGACAATACGCTTAAGTTTATAATTGTTATAGAAAATTTATGACTAAAGTTTGTAAGAAATGTGATGTCGACATGAACATTACATTTCTTAAAGTCAAAAGAAGAAGAAATGAAACAAAAAACATGTCAACTGAATATTTTTTCCAAAATGTGATCATATATTGTATGAAAATGAATAGATTCTAAACTCCAACACTCTTAAGTTCAAAGTATCATAATATTATGAATATGTCAAATGTTGATCCTACAAGACAAAACATCATTGATTGGTGTCAACAAGATGGTATACCATGTGTTGAACAACCTACAAATCCTCAAATGGTATGGGGATTATCATTAGGTTCAATAACCATTTATAAACAACCACAACTTCCTGATAGAATTTACTTTCAATCAACAATCAATCTATCAAACATTCATAGAACTTTAGTAAATCAAACATGGGATAATACTCAAAGAAATGTCATGATGTTTAATCTGAAAAAACTAGTTACACAATTAGATGCACTATTGAATTTTCTAAATCCTAATGAGGAATTAATAGGATTTCACACATTCAAAATACAAGGACATGCAACAATTTCAAAAACAGACTTTATTGAGAAATTCCTTAGAATGCAAGCAATACATGAAATTATTTTAAATCAACTTAATCTTGAATTAGGTTCTGCACTTGCATCTAGTCAAAATACAGGCAATAATGATACAGGTAGATAGCATCTATAGCATTTGTTAAATTATGACGATAAACAATTCTAAACTCCAATAGTTTTCATACCAAAACAAGGCTTGTTTCCTTTACTCCAATATTTACAAGAACAAGAAACAGATTTTCCTGTTTCTAAGTCTTTAACAACTTTATGAAAAACTCCCTCTCTAATTTTTGATTCAATCGATATTGTTTCATATCTATCAGGGGCTTGATCCGATTTTTCCAATATTATTAGATAATTAATTAGATATTTTTTCCTTTCTAACTGACTAAATGTTTAAGTTCAAAATTCTTGTAGAAAATTCATGAGTTTTAGAGCAAGTGTTTTTTCAAAAAAAGAGGGAGCAATAATCATTGGAATTTCTGTTATTGTTTCATCAATATTGTACATCAGTTATGTTACAGGTAGGTAACTTAGATTCTAAACTCCATCTAGACTCAATTCAATAGCATAAGTTTATAGATCGCTGATTCTAACTAATTTAGAAGGTTAGAGATACCAGTATCTAGATTACTGCACGTCTTGACTTTCATCTTTTGATTACTCTTTAGTAGATTCTAAACTCTTTTTCACAATAACCTGTAGACCTTAATCCTTTTTTCATTATTCTGTCACGTATTAATTCAAAGTAGTAAAAAATGTCATACCTGTTTATCTTGTTTAGAAGAACTAAAAATCAATTACTAATTGGTTAGAGTGAGTCATTGAGAATAGATTTCTTTTTTGATAGAATAATAAGAAAAGATCAAGAATAATCTTACTTTTAGTCAGTGGTATATACAATAACTCAAAAAATATCATCAATAAGTCATAATCATTTTAACCTTTTAAAATTATAAAAAAATGTGATTCGTGTAAATGTCTGAATCGGGAATAATTATAGAAAAACTCCTAGAACAAAGGAATTTTTATCTGAACACCTTGAAGCATTTAGATTTTGAACTAGTAATGGATACTTTTGAAAACGATATTAAAAATATAGAACAATTACAAACAATCACTATTGATCAGATAAAAAAAGTAGAACAAGAAATTGCTTTTTTAACATCTAAAAATCATGAACAAATACAATGAGTTTATCAAACCCAATAATTGTAAAAAATTATGCTAGGTGAACTTGTAAAGAATTTAGTTCACATAAAGCAAAGTTTTGCCCAAAATTATTCTGGTAATGCACACATTCAAGAGGTAATCCCATCAATAGTTTCAGAAAAATTTCAATTACCTTCACAACATTTACAACAACTTCATAAATTTGCTCTCAATAATCCAATCTACTTTAATCATTATGAAGAAGATATTGAAGGAACGTTATGTACTGTCTATGAAGGAGACATTAACGAATATTGGTTAAACAGTATAAAACATGGTTCTAGTTGTCAGCCATTTTATCCTACATGGATAATGTCTGCATATATCATTACTAGCATTGCAAAAGAATTAGGATATGTTGAATTGGTAGATATTGGTTCAGGAGATGGACGAATAGCTTTTTGTGGAACTATTTTAGGACAAACATCACATAGTATTGAAATCGATGATGTGTTAGTAGGATTGCAAAATATGATTTGTAAATCTACTAATCAAAATTTTAATCCAAAGTGTGTGGATGCATTAGATTTTAATTATTCTCAATTAGAATTAAACAAACCAGTTTTTTTTATAGGTGGTCTTCCTCAAATGGGTGGAGATATTTTAGCAACAAGCATTATAGAAAAAATCAATTCCGTTCCAAATCTTAAAAAAAACACATGTATTGTATTTGCAGGTACACATACAAAGCGACAATTATCTGGAAATTTAGAAAATGGTGGATGGAGTACCTTGATTGAAAAACACAACCTAAACGTAATTGATACTATATCCCTACCTACAATTTGGACATTTGATCAAACTGTGGAAACTCCATACATCTATACTGAATTCAAATAACCACAAAAAAATAATTTCCGTTAGAAATTCCACATTTTGATATTTTTACTGACTGTCCTATGTTTGGAGTTTTGAAAATAGTTGCAATTATTCTGAAAGTTTTTTCAAATTCTACTATGCAGAAATACTGTTCATTTTTACTTGAAAATTCAATTATTTTAGCCTCAAAATCACCTTCTTTTAGAGAAACAATTCCAAAACAATGATTGCAAAATTCTGCAGGAGGCCATACAATTTTTTTACATTCATTACATTCAGGGATACAAAAAATACCATCATTTAATTTAATTTCAAAACTCATTTCTCTAAAACTAACACCGTGGATGACGTTGCAGCTGCAGACATGTTGTGAATTAACCCTATATTGGCATCATCTACTTGTCTTTTACTTGCATTTGATTGAAGTTGCTGTGTAATTTCTATAGTTTGAGCTATTCCTGTTGCACCTAACGGATGTCCACATCCAATTAATCCACCTCTAGGATTTATCTTAAAATTATCAGTTGAATGTAATTCTTTTATCATGTTCATACCATAACCCTCTTTTATGAAACCAAGAGATTCCAATGCCATGGGTTCACAAACAGAAAACGCATCATGAATTTCTACAACATCAATATTTTTGATATTTTTCTTTGACATTTTTAATGCCGTTTCACAAGCTTGCCTAGTTGATTCCATTGAACTAAACGAAGTATTTTTAGTAAATCCTGCAGAAGTAGTTTTTTGTCCTATACCTGTTATCCAGACTGGATTTTCTGAGAGTTCTTTGACTTTTTCCTCAGAACCTAAAATGATTGATGAGCTCCCAGTACAAGGTCTCGAACAATCTAATAGTCTTAAATCTTCAGTTAATTTTTTTGAATTCATCACATCTTCAATAGTGTATGTTTTGTTAGATAATGCATTGGGATTTTCTTTGGCTTGTTTATGATTTTTTACAGAAACTAATGCTAATTGTTCATCCGAAATACTGAATTCACGTTTATATGATTTTGCAAAAATTGAAGCCCAAAAAATCGGATGTTTGTATTCTCCACGAGAATTATCCCATTCCAGTATACTCCCAGGACTATCATATCTTTCAGCCCCTGTCACAAGTACCAAATCTGCCATACCTGATGCAATGTAAGAATATGCTGAAACTATAGAATTCGTGCCTGAATTACATAGATTTTCAATAGAATGTGCTATTTTTGGTTGAATACCTACCATTTCAGATAGTATTGGGGATAAATATTTTGAATTGTTGTTTGTCGAGACCAAAACTGCATCAACATCATCTCGATTAATTTTCTGATTGTTTTTAAATAATTCTTTTGCAGAATCTAGTAAAACAGATTCTATTTTTTTGTCTTCTTTTGTAAAAGGAGTAATCCCATATCCTATAATTCCAACTTTATTCATATCATTCATCCAAAAATGTTTTCTTGAATAATTCAAAGGAATTCATTGTAGTTCCAATTGGATTAAATTGTAAAATTGGCTGATCAATTCCAATATCTACAAAATTCTTTAATTGTTTTTTACATTCATCTGGAGTGCCAGATATTGCAAGTGATTGCAACATTACATCAGTAACTAATTCGTGGTTTGATTTAAATCCTGTTTTTTTAAATTCATTATAAATTTCACTGGTTTCTTTTTTAAATTCATTATCTGATAAAAATTTACGATAAATATCTCCAACGGAGACATAGAATGCAATAGTTTTTTTTGCACGTAAATTTGCTTCTTCAGAATTTTCAGAAACACATGTAATTAACTGACATGTGACATCTATCTTTTTCTTTGATTGCATTTTTGAGATAGTTTGTTTCATTTCATTTAGAGGTCTCAGGTAAAATATTACGCCATCACCCATATCCCATGCAAGATCCACCATCTTTTTATTAATTGCTGCAAGATAAATGGGAATTTTTATTCTAGTAGGTTTAATCAATAATGTAAAATTATTTAGTTTGAATATTTCCCCATCATAATTTACTTGTTTTCCAGACAATACAAGTCTAATTATCTCTACACATTCCTTCATTCTTTGCAAAGGTTTTTCAAATTTATTACCATGAAATGATTCAACAATTGGTAAACTACTGGTCCCAAGGCCTAAAACCATTCTACCATTTGACAATGTATCTACAGTAGCTGCACCCATTGCAATAGTTGAAGGACTTCTAGAATAGATGTTAATTATCGAAGAACCTATTTTCTGATTTTTTGTTTTGGACGATACTGCTCCCAACATTGAAAAATTCTCCATACCCCAGGTTTCAGGTACCCACACTGTGTCAGTATTGGTCTTTGAAATGATTTCTGAACACTGTAGCACCTCATCTATTGACAATAACGACCCCAAACTACAGGCTATACGCATGAAAATAGTATATTTTTTGAATATTCTAGTGTATCTGTTTTAGTAATAGGTGAATTTTCATTGAGGTTGAGTATTATGAGAATAGATCAAAAGTATAATTATTGAGCCAACAAGTATTTTCAGAAAAAACTGATGAAAAATCCACATTTTGGGACACAGCAACAAAATATGCTTCAATTGGCAAGGACGAACACTTTGTGGAAGAAATAGCATATGTGATGGTCACTTTACACCGAACTGGTGCATGAAATTTTAAATTTTATTTTACTATTTTTTCGACTTCCAAAGAACATTCCTCCATATCTTTGAATGAATCGATAGAATACCATTTTACGTTTTTAAATTTTACAATGTTGAGTTTTCCTTTTTTTGCATAATCTGGAAAAACTGTTTTTTCAATATCTCCTTTATCCGGCAAATCTTTAAGAATATTTTTTTCTAAATGATAAATTCCTGCATTCATCCATACGTCTGAAACTTCTTTCTTTTCTTTAAAATTTATAATTTTATCATTAGTAATTTCTAATATTCCAAATTTAGTTTGTAATTCAATAGATGCAATTGAATTTTGTTTTTTAGATAATTTTTTTAAATCTATGTTTGTAATGGTATCTCCATTTATCACAAAGAATGATTTTTCTTTGATCATTTTACCTGCCTTTTTAATTGCACCACCTGTCCCCAACGGAGTTTTTTCAATAGAATATTTAATTTTAATTCCTATTTTTTTAGCATCAAGATAATTTTCTACCATTTCTTGCTTGTAACCTGTACAGATTATTACTTCGTCAACTCCAAATTTTTTAAGGTACTTTAATTGCCATTCAATAATTGGTATGTTTTTAATTGGGACTAGAGGTTTTGGAATATAATCCGTGATAGGTCTTAAACGCTTTCCTCTACCTCCTGCTAAAATTATTGCTTTCATCTATGTGGCAATATGTTTTTCAGGCTTTATGTTTTCAGATGTTATAATTTCTTTCATCTTTTTTGCAAATTCGTTATAGATCTGTTCTAATTCTTTTAACGGCATTTCAATACCTAACATTTTCATAGTTTTATTCCACGTTTCAATATATTTTCATCCTCTAACCCTTTTCCAAGAGTTTCAGCAATAGAGTGAACTCCTTCTGTTTTTTCTAGAGCATAAATTGCAATTTCTTTATCCGCTAACATGATTTTTCACTTTCTGTAAGATAATAGTGGAGCTCAGTATAGCATTCTACACAATAATCTTCAAATTTTGTATGATCACAATCATATACTTTATTTACATCATTTTCGCATTTAGCACAAGCAGGCATTAGTAAAATTCACCTTAAGATTTTTTTATCTTAATCGCACCTAATACAATTTGAAAAATTGCTGGGGCAAATAACATTAGAGGATTTCTTTCTACACCTTCTGGGGCGGGAGTTCCTACCATTGCAATACCTCCAATTAGAATTAAAACTCCAGATACTATAATTAGTCCGCCTAATTTCTTTGAGGGTTGTTTAAGAGATATGAAGAATGCTATTATTGGCAAAATAATTGCTGGAACACCTAACCCTACACCTCGTTGCATATCATTTAATGGTAAAAATCCGTCATGGTTGTCGCTTCCCATTACAACAGCAATATCTGCACCATACAAAGCAAGCAATCCAATAGATATTACTGAAATTATGATTGATAATTTTAGAAGCATGATTGAATTTGCCATTTACAACTAATAAATCTAATTAGATGCCTTGACAACCATTTTTTGTTTTAGGCTCTGTAGTTTTTCCAATAACTCATCAATGGTTTCTCCATTTATTCCAACTATGTTGATATGTCCTAATTTTCGCATTGGTTTTGATATTTTTTTACCATACATTTTCAAAAATACTCCTGATTCAGATATTTCTAATGGATTGTATTCTCCTGTGAATGCTTTACTTCCCAAAATATTGTACATTATAGAGTTATGAATTAATTTGGTACTTCCCAATTCTAATCCGAGAATAGCTCTCAAGTGTTGTTCAAATTGTGAAGTTTCACTAGATTGTAAAGTGTGATGCCCTGAATTGTGAACTCTGGGAGATATTTCATTAATTACCACATTGTTATCTTTAGTAATAAACATCTCAATACCAAAAATTCCGGCACCTTTCAATACAGTCATGGTTTTTTCTGCAATCTGTTCTGCTTTTTTTGCAACAATTTCAGAAACTCTAGCAGGTGCAATCGTTTCTCGTAAAATATTTTCTTCATGTATATTTTCAACTAGTGGATAAGTTTTGATTTGTCCACGTGTATTTCTAGATGCAATGACCGAAACCTCCATGCTAAATGGCACAAATTTTTCTAAAAGAAGTGGTTGTCCTTTAAAATAATCATATGCATTTTGTACATCTCTTTCAGAATTAATTTTAAAATTACCTCGGCCATCATATGCGTCTCTTCGTGCTTTTAACATTACAGGAATTCCAAATTTTTTTAACCCTATTTTTACATCTTCAATATTTTTAATTTCCATAAATTCTGAAACAGGTATATTATTTTCATCTAAAAATGATTTTTGTAAGAATTTATCTTGAATAATTTTTAGAGTTTCAGGGGATGGATTAATTTCTGCATTAGTTTCAACAGATTTTAAAACATCACTGTCTCCGGATTCAATTTCATAAGTAATTATATCTGATTTATTTGCCAATTCAATTATGGCATCTCTATCTTTGAAATCTCCAATTATTTGGGTTGCACCTACTTGTGAGGCAGGACAATTTTCTGTAGGATCCAATACAATGATTTCAGATATCTCCTCAGGCATCTTCTTTGCAGCCTCTGTAATCATCATCCCTAATTGACCACCTCCAATAATTCCAAGAATCTTTGCCATTACAAAATTGATGTTTATCGATTAAAAATATCTAATGTTGTTTAGAATAATAATTTCCAATATTGGGCAATAGAATTGTTAATTACTCTCTTGTTTTTTCTATGATCATGTCTTATTCAAAAAAACCTCTTGTTGGAATAATAATGGGATCAAGTTCAGATAGTAGAATTATGCAAGAGGCAGCAGAAATTTTAGATGAATATAAAATTAAACATGAAGATCAAATTGTATCTGCACATAGAACCCCTACAAGATTGGCAGAATATGCAGAACATGCAGAAAAAATGGGTTTCAAAATTATCATTGCCGGTGCAGGAGGAGCTGCACATTTACCTGGAATGATTGCATCACATACAATAATTCCGGTAATAGGAGTACCAATTCTAGTATTCAATGATAAACATCAAAAAAAATCAGATACTGTAAAATTTTCTGCATTTGGTGGATTAGATTCACTGTTATCCATTACTGAAATGCCATCAGGATCTCCAGTTGTTGCAGTGGGAGTGAATAAAGCTGGTAATGCTGGAATTTATGCAATGAAAATACTTGCTAATGAATTTCCAGATTTAAAAAAGAAACTAAAAGAACACAAATCAAATCAACACAATTCAGTTATGAAAGAGTCTGATCAATTAAAAAAAGATGGTCTTTCAAAATTTGCCAAAAAGAAATTTAAATAATTTAGGTGAGTAATGTAAATTGAATATTTTTCTTTTTTAATGCATCAATGAGTAATTCTGCTTGTTCTTTTCCTTGTGTTTCTAGACTCAATGTTACTCCTGCAGAACCAGCATTAATTCCTGAACTTAGTCTATCATGAACTACTTCTACAATATTGGCATTGGCCAGAGTTATTTCATCAACAATTTCTTTGAATGCACCTGGCCTGTCAGGAAGTAAAATCGACAATTTTAATAATCTGCCCATAGCGGCCAGTCCTTTGTCCACTATTTGCCCCAATAGATACATGTCCACATTCCCTCCAGCCAAAACAGCTACCACCTTTTTACCTACTGCAGGTTTTTTTGATATTAGGTAAGCCAAACTAGCAGCTCCTGCAGGTTCAACTACAAATTTCATTCTCTCCATTAGCAAGAACATTGCTTTTGTAATTTCTACATCGTCCACTAGAACTATTTCATCTATCAATTCCTTGATAATTGTAAATGTCAATTGCCCTGGAACTTTTACAGATATACCGTCTGCAATGGTTCTTTCACCACCGCCACTTGCAGTGATAGAACCTTGTTTAACTGAATCATACATTGACGGAAATGATTTTGATTGAACCCCTATGACTTTGATTTGTGGGTTTTTTTCTTTTATGGCAATTAATACTCCAGCTGCCAAACCACCTCCACCTATTGGGAGATAAATCTCATCGACATCTGCCAAGTCTTCTAATATTTCAAGTCCAATAACTCCCTGCGCTGCAATTATCAAAGGATCATCAAAAGCGTGAATCATCGTGGCGCCAGTTTCTTTTGCTATTTCTTTAGCTTTAGATGAGGATTCATCATAATTGATACCTTCCAAAATTACTTTTGCACCATATCCTATTGTAGCTGCTACTTTAGCCGGAGATGCATTTTTTGGCATAACTATAGTACATGGAATTTTTTCCAAGGATGATGCAAATGCTACACCTTGTGCATGGTTACCTGCAGATGCTGCTACTACACCATGTTTTTTTTCTTCATCTGATAATGATTTTATTTTAAAATAAGCTCCTCGAATTTTAAACGATCCGGTCTTTTGACGAAATTCTGCTTTAAGATAAACATCAGATCCTGTCAATTCACTAAATGTTGGCGAATATATCAACGGTGTTTTTTTAATTTGATTTCCTCGTAATGCATTTGCTGCTAAAATTTGATCATATGTTGGGTTCATTGGAAATGATGCTATTGGTTCGGTGTAATTAACTTCTTCTACAGAAAAGTTGTATCTTTACTCAAATTTTATGCGTAAAATATCGGAAATGCGTAAATAGTTAAAAATCCTCATTGAAATTATATCCCGGAGCCGGATCTCCCCTTTGAGATAACATCTCATTTTCCGGTTTCATGGGTCTTTTTATGATAAAATAATTGTATCCAGTTCTGATAATCGTTTTACAATATTTTCTTTTACAAAATTAGGTATCTTTCTAGGATCAAATACACCTTCACGATTACTATTTTTGATAAATTCTAAATCTAATGACAACAAACATCCTTCTTCTCCTGCAACCAATCTAGGATCATCAATTAACACGGGTGATGTTTGATAAGTTTCAAGTAAAAGCGAATCAAGTTCTGAAAATAATTTAGTCTTTTTTTCAGATAATTCTTGAAAATCCACCCCTGAATCTTTTTGAATTTCAGCAAATACTTTTTCTCTAAATTCATCATTTTCATAAAATACTTCAAATAATTTTTGGTGATCAAAATCTTTGTAACCCATATCTTTTAATTTTTTTAAAACTATTTGATCACTATTATCTGAAAGTTGCTCTTGTTCATTTTTAGTTAAATCTACAATTTTGGCTAATTCTTTCTGACAATCAATTACACGTTGAACTGGTTTATAATATAACAATACATGGAATTGTAATGATAAATGTCCTGATATCAGATAATTACCTTCTTTAATCTCAAATTTTGTAAAAATTCTTCTAACATCCTGGTTGTTTGTAATTGATACATTTTGGACAGACCATTCTTTAAGAGAATTATTGATTTTTTGAAAATAATCTGAAACTTGTTTTGGATCAAACGTTTTTTGGTCTGTAATTGTAGAATCACCCATCATTACTTTGACATCAATCATTTTTGTAAAATCAATCATTCTTGGAAGATATGATTTTTGAATTGATTCATTTTTTTCATTTATGATCTGAATAAATTCATTAGATGATCTGGAACCTAATCTCACAGGAAATATCGGATAATTCCTCGCCTTAAACCTTCATCCTTAAATCTAAATAGATTAAATTGGCATTATAGTCATGTGTGGGTTAAAAATTCCGTGTGAACACTGTAATGGAGATATTACAGAATATTATAATGATGGATACAAGGGTAAAAGAGGAAAATGCCCTATATGTGGAGTAGATTTCCCACTAGAATAAGGCGATATGTATGACTGATGATGAAAATAAAATAAAACAAGATTCAACCAATACTGGAGAAACTAACGATATTGTAGACATGTTACTGAGTAAAAATCAGCATCAAACATTAGATTCTGAAACTATGATTTTAGAAACCCAGAAACGTGTATGGGGGGCATTAAAGAAAGGCTATGAATATTCTGGATTAATTGATGAATCTGATAAATTTTTGAGAAAACATGTTTTGTCAAAATTAGACATGGTTGTACTCTATGTAGATTTAGTTGGTTCAACTACTATGACATTAGAAATGCCTGCCGAAAAAATTGCAATAATTATAAGTTCATTTTCCCAAGAAATGGCAGCAGTAATTCGTCAACATCACGGATATGTACTAAAATTTGTAGGCGATGCAGTAATTGGTTATTTTACTGCAGAAGGGAATACTCTTCTTGCAGCAGATAATGCTGTGAATTGTGCAAAATCAATGATTTCAATTATACAAAAAGGAATCAACCCAATTCTAAACCAATATGATTACCCTGATTTGATGGTAAAGGTCGGAATTGATTTTGGACAAAACATTGTAGTCAGATATGGTGCAGATATAGAACACTCACATGTTGATTTGATGGGGCCTGCAATGAACATTGCAGCTAAAATTCAAAACATGGCAAAACCTAACCAAATTTTAATTGGTAATGATGTATTTCAAAGAATACATCCTTCTGTACAAAATGATTTTGTTAAGATAGTTTGGAATAAGGATGAATGGAGATATCGTTCTAGAACCACTGGGGAAATCTACAATGTGTTTGAATATAAAGGATAAATTCAGTCTATAGTTATATCGTAAATTTATCAGGACATTCTACATGCTCATAATGATGTTCTGTAAATTTTTCTTGTACCACATAAATTATAATTTTATGTAGATCTTTTTCTAAAATATCTTTTTTGCATTTTAAACATGCTTTTTTTAATTGTTCCATGTGTATTAGCGATCAAAATTACGAATCTATAAGTATCTCCAATCAGTTCAAGTTGAGCTAAAACACCTGAAAATTGAGTTAGATGTTTATCAAATGAGTAAAGCAAGCCACAAATATAGCAAATATCTACGATATTCATGGATAATATGGTAACAAACCATTTACATGACCTTTATGGATTAAATCCAAACATTCCACATGTTGCATTTCAATTTCCAAGACTACCACCAGGGTTAGCAAATCCAATGTTCAAAAATCATGAAAATCCTATAAAAGAACAATTTTTACGAAATGCAGATAACATGTCTCAAAAACTTCAAGGATTCCAACACATGTATCAACAACATGCTGCGGGTTTACTAACAATGAATTCTACTGTAATTCCACCAGGACATCCAGCATACACTAGACAAAATTCTATAGAAACACTTCAAACGGAAAACGATAAACTGATTAAAGAAAATCTGGAATTAAAGAAAAAATTAGATAAAGAAAGAAATTCAAAATAACCACTAGTTCTAAAAATTACAATTAGTCAATACGCTTATTAATTTCAAAAAGTAGTTTAATCATGGATAAAACTCCTGCCGATAAATGGAAAGAGACTTTAATCAAATATAGAAAACACTGTCAAAATATTTTAAAAATTTCAAACAGTATCAGATATGCCGGAGTTGTAAATACATATGGCAGAACATTGACTGGAATAATCAAACCTAATCTTAAACCCCTTTTACAATCAGAAGATTTTAAGAATGATTTGTTTGTAATATCTACTTTAATTTCATTAAGACGAGAATCTGTCAGTGCAATTGGCAAACTTGAACATGTTGTTTTACAGCATCAAAAAATAACCATTGTAATTCTACAGAAAAATAATGTTACATACTATATTTCAATCAATGGAAAAGAAAAAAGCTTAGAGAAGATTATATCTTTAATTAAAAAGTTAATCTAAGCTGGTGTAAATCCTTGATATCCACTTGTTTGTTCTGCTTTGTCTTCAAAGACAGGTTCGAATAGGGAAATAAGATAGTCATCAGGATCCAAAATTACTACATTTAGTCCTGCATCTTTTTTAATAATATCGCGATGGATTCGTACCCCTTTTGCTCTTAATTCCTCAACAGCGGATTTTACATCGCCAACAAGAAAACCAATAGTGATTCCATTTTCAATAGAACTACCAATGTGTTGTGCAGTTAACGATGCCGGATGTAAACTCAATAATGCACCGGATGTACCCAAATCAACCCAAGATCTTCTCTGATTTTTGATTGGAAGTCCTATGATTTCATGGTAAAATTCTATGGATTTATCAATGTCAGTTACGGCTAAAATTACATTGCCTACTTTTTTGATATTCACATAGATGATACAATAAAGTTCTTTAAATCAATTGCGTCATCACACTTCGACAAAAGGGGGGGTTCTATTTTTATTGCACTTCGAC
>JAPFBP010000033.1 GCA_029250275.1 Candidatus Nitrosopumilus sp.
ACCAGAACCACAACTTGAAGCTCCAACACCAGAACCACAACTTGAAGCTCCAACACCAGAACCACAACTTGAAGCTCCAACACCAGAACCACAACTTGAAGCTCCAACACCAGAACCACAACTTGAATCAGAACAAAATTTAAAGAAAACTTTTGATTATCATAAAATTAAAGAAGAACGTGATGTAATTTTTGTTGGTACAAAACCAATTATGACTTATGTTTCTGCAACGTTAACTCAACTTTCAACTAGAAAAACTGTAACTATCAAAGCAAGAGGTAAACGAATTACAGAAGCTGTTGATGTTTCACAAATGATTATAAAACGAATGGACTCTGTAGGATATGTGATTAGAGACGTTAGAATTTCATCTGATTCTTTAATTTCTCAAGATGGAAAACAACGTAATGTTTCTACAATGGAAATTGATATTTCAAAAGACTAATCTAAAATTTTTAGCAATAATTCTATCTGTTGTGTCATTTGTTGTGATACTAGTTGGATTTACTGATAATTCTTGTAATGTAGAATACATTATAATTTCAAATGAAGTTTTTTCATATGAAAAATTCTTGGATCCTGAACTATGTGAAAATATTCTTGAGAAAATTGATTTACATAATGAAGAATGTTCGTCACAAATAGAAATTTTGGATTGTGGTTAATTTACTATGTCTACTAAAAACGTAATTCCAAAATATACTAACAACAAACTTAATCCAATCATTATGAATTTATAATTTCTGTTAGAAAGAATTTTTGAACTTTTTGATGCAAGAAATGAAATTCCTCCTAACCATGCAAAATCCATCCATATGTGTAAGAAAAATACAATTACAATGCCTGAAAATGCCCATATCAACATCGCATCTGAAATTAATTTGAATCCTATTGTTAACCACCATGTTATAAAAAATGGATTCAATGCACTGAGTATAATTCCTGTAACTAATGGACCATGTTTTGGTGTTGATGTGATATTTTTGTTATTTTGTAACACTGTTTTGATTTGAACTAGTGCAAAAACAAAAAGTGTAATTGCTCCAATTATGGATATCACCATTCTAAATTCTGGAAATATTTTTAATGAAAATACTCCAATCCCTAATAAAATAACTAATGGAAACTCTACAATTGTGTGGCCAATTGCCATTTTGATACCTGACTTTGTTCCTTCTCGCAACCCGTACGAAATATTTGCTGCAAAGAGTGGTCCTGGAGCCATTACTCCTGATGCAGAAATTACAATCACGATAATTACAAATTCAATAATCTCAGTCATTACTTTTTGATGTTATTCAATTATGAAATAAACTTGATTGAACAATCCTACCTATACATAGAATCTTTGAGATATTTTGACTCTATTTGTGATTCTTTAATTATGCTCTCCGCTTTTTCAGCTTCTTTTTCTAATGATGGAATATTACAAGATACTCCTGGAATTAATTTTGACATTGCCATACATAATTTGGCACTTGATTTGAAATCTGGTCCTTCTCCATTAGTATGAAAAATTATTACAATGACGTCTTGATTTGACATACTTCCTTCGTTTAGTAGTATTCCTGGAATTCCTGGAACTGTCCCATGATCTAAAACTTTGAGTCCTGCTTCCCTTACTTTGTTTCTTGCAGAGTCTGTACTTCCAATACCAATCATTTCTTCATCACCTGTTGGTGATTTTATTGCAACGCTACTGATAATTAATTTTATTTTGTGTTGTTTTGCCCATGACAACATTGTTTCTGCTGTAATTCTATGTAGTGATTGATCTAGAGTCAGATATGATAAAAATACTCCCACTTTCAATTCCTCATTCACAAAAATTCTTATTGGAAAATTTGGTTTCCCATCTTTAATAACGCTAATTGACGGAAAAGTTTCTGAATCAATTACTCCTCCAAGTTCAAATTGAGATGTATGAATCATTGATTCAGTTGCAATTGCACTGGTAAATCCTACTGATGGAAATCCATCAATTAGATATCCTTCTTTTAAATTTATTTTTTTAATTTCTCTAATTCTAATTTTAGGAATCAATGAGTATTTTACACATTGATCAAATAATAGCTTTTATCTAAATTTATTTTTGTAATTTTGAAAGTAATGCAGCATAAATGAATGGTAAAATTGTTGTCACTTCTGCATGTAGTGTTGCTTGTTTTGCTATTTGCGTTACTTTTCCCCAAGAAATTGCTTCTCGTACTAGTGCACCACTTAGACTACCATCGAATTCTTGAGCCGTGGTGATGTAAAATGCATAATCTAACCCTTCTCTGTATTGGTTCCACCACAATGTATGGTGTTTTGAAATTCCTCCACCAATCATGAATGCTCCTGATTTTTTTGCTTTGAAAATTAAACCTGATAACAAATTTGCATCTCCTATTATGTTTAATTTAAAATCTGCATGTTTTTGTGTAAATAACCAAATTTGACTTCCTACTGCCCCATCCATTATTCCTGGAACTACTACGTCGATATCATTTTTGTATGCCCAATAAAGAAATGAATCTTCTCCTAAATGTTTTCCAATCATTTTGCATATCTCAGCCGTATTCATCTCTTTGATTCCATTTTGATATTCTTCTTCTAAGAATCCCTGCATCTTTTCCTCAATTAGTGGTCCATAACTATCCATTGGAACTAGAACGTTTCCTAATCTGTGAATATTTTGATTTGCTAATTCCATATCATCCATTGTAAAGGCACCTTCTTTGTAATGTGAAAAATGTCTAGCAATGTCATGATCTAAAGCACCACATGTTGTAATTACTACATCAAACCATTTATTTTTGATCAGATCTTTGATGATTCCTCTTAATCCTGTTGATACGACCGCACCAACAAATGAAACAAATCTTAAACATTGTTTATCTGAAATCATTTCTGTCAAAATTTCCAAGCCACTAGATAGGTTTACCGATTCAAACCCACCAGATTGTGATAACTCTTCAAAAATTTTTTCTAAAGATGTGGTTGAATCAATCTGAATATCTTTTACTGGGCGGCCAGGATTTATCATGATTATACTGTGTGTTTGTACCGAATATAAAATTCTGCCTTTGATACTGGGATTTTTTTAAATTATTTAGGGAAACTTTAAACCTCCCTTACAATAATGAATTTTAAATGACTGATAGAATTAAAGTTGGTTTAGTCGGCATCGGTAATTGTTTTTCAGGATTAATTCAAGGAATTGAATATTATAGAAAAAATCCTTCCCAAGAAGTAACTGGGATTATTCACGATAAACTAGCAGGATATGGAATTCATGACATTGATTTTGTTTGTGGATTTGATGTTGGTGAAAATAAAGTTGGCAAGCTTTTGCATGAGGCAATTTATGAATATCCAAACATGGTTAATTGGATTGCCAAAGATGACTTGCCCAAAAACGATGCCAAAGTCTATGAAAGTCCTATTCTGGATGGAGTAGGAGTTTGGGTGGAAAATAGAATCAACCCTATTACAAGTACTAAAACTACTGAAGAAATTGCTGAGGACGTCAAACAAATTATCAAAGAAAAAGGTGTTGAAATTATTGTATCTTATTTGCCAGTAGGTTCTGATAAGGTAACTGAATTCTGGGCTCAAATTTGTTTAGATACACACACTGCATTTGTAAATTGTATTCCATCTTTTATTGCATCAGATGAGAAATGGGCTAAAAAGTTTGAAGATGCAAACGTTCCTTGTATTGGTGATGATATCAAAGGACAAGTCGGTGCTACTATTGTACATAGAACTTTGGCTAAACTTTGTAGTGATAGAGGAACAAAAATTGAAAGAACATACCAAATCAACGTTGGAGGTAATACTGATTTCTTAAACATGAAGGAACAAGACAGATTAGCGTCAAAAAGAATTTCTAAAACTGAAAGTGTTCAAAGCCAACTCAAAGAAAGACTAGCTGATGATCAAATTTATGTTGGTCCTTCAGACTTTATTCCATTCTTAGGTAATACCAAACTCATGTTTATGAGAATTGAAGGTAGACAATGGGCAAATATTCCATATAATATGGAAGTTCGTTTAGAAGTTGATGATAAAGCAAATTCTGCAGGTATTGTAATTGATGCCATTAGATTGGCAAGAATTGCTCTTGATCGTGGTATTGGTGGACCAATTAAACATGCTAGTGCATATTTGATGAAACATCCTATAGAACAAACTTCTGATGTTGAAGCAAAAGATGCTTGTGAAAAATTTGTTGCAGGCGACTAGTCATTGAAACTTGTTAGAATCTAAAAATCTACTTTTTCTACTCTTCTCGTATTTATCAAGATTAAATTCTTTAGATATTCCTGATTCCCCATTTAATTTGAAAACTTTGGTTGTTACTATGTTGTTTTCTGTCTACTATGAGGCTGTTCCCTCCAAATCGTTGAGTTTCTACATCTGCTGTAATGATTGGCATTCTATTTTCTAGTGCTCTTTACCTGCACATACATTTGCCATGGCTGAATTCCTCTTTTGACTATTCTGCTAGTGGAAAATAACACTTGGGCTCCTTTTTTTACAAACATATGTACTACATTGGGAAAGACCATTCATAACAAATCACAATCCCTAATTTACAGGCTATATTGAATATTTTAGCCTCATTTCCAGGCTTTACATTGTCTCTTTCTATTCAAAAGGATGAATTTTTTCTTGTCTACCTATGAATTCCCAATTTGGTCCAATGACTGGTGAAATAATTGATGTTTTTATTTGGTAATTTCATAAAATGCTCCTGGAATTATAGTCATGGAAAATTCTTTTGCAATTTTCTTAAAATCTAAAAACTCTAAATCAAAATCACTTGTTTCATTATTTTTAAGCCATTGCTCAGGTAGGCATACAATGTCTGTGTTGTTTCTTCCTAATTTTTTAAGAATTTTTACAACTTGCGCAATTCCTTTTTGATTTGTACTTTGTGATACAGTTTGTATTAACCTCTGATTGACCATGATTTTAGAATTATTTCCTAGTAATTATGTAGGCGTAATGATGCGATCAATTTTTTTAAAATTATTATTCTAATTGCTACCGCTATGAAAAATTTCATAACACAACAAGAAAAATCAATCAATTCTGTCAACTAAACTTGTTAATCATCGATTATCCTACGTGATGAGATATTATCATCATTGGTTTATGTTAAAAAAGTTGAGATCTTTGGATTCAAATCATTTGGATTTAAGAATACTATTGTTCAGTTCGAACCAGGACTTGTTTCAATTTCTGGACCAAACGGTTCTGGTAAAAGTAACATCTTAGATGCCATTATTTTTGCAATGGGTGAAAATAAACCAAAAGTAATGAGAGTTGATAAATTACGATCTTTAATTCATGATATTGAAGGTGCAAGACACGGGCCAAAAATGGCAAGATCAAGTGTTCACTTTGATAACACTGATAGAAAAATTCCAATAGATTCTGATTCAGTTGAAATCACAAGAGAAATGGATGCTAATGGGGAAAACACATACTATCTGAATAAAAAGCAAACAAATCGAAGTCATATTATTGATTTGCTTGATATGGCAAATGCTGGGTTGGGTCAACTTAATGCTATACAACAAGGAACTGTAACTAGAATCTCTGAATTTACTTCAGAAGAAAAACGAAAAACCATTGAAGATTTAATCGGCCTTTCATACTTTGATGATAAAAAAATAGAATCAATAAAGCAACTAGATGAGGCAGATAGACGACTAGAAATTGCACTTGCAAAAATGGGTGAAATCAAAAAGAGAATTGATGAACTTGAGGAAGAAAGAAATCAAAAATTACGCCATGATCTTTTAGAGCGTGAGTTAAATCGCTACAAAGCAATTGCAGCAGCTAATAAAATGAAGGTCGTTTTAAACCAAAAATCTTCAAAAGAATCAACTTTGAATGCACTAAATACTGAAATTACTACATTTGATGGCCAAAGGAATCTTATGAGAACCGAAATTGGTGCTTTGGAAACTCAAAAAACAAAGTTGATGGGGACAGCAAATGATTACACTCAAGCAAAAGCTGCACTTGATGTAGAAATTAGTTCTGCAATGGAGCAATATGAAATTGACAATAGTGCAATTTCTGCATCAAAGAAAAGATTAGAACAAATTAATTCAAGATTACCAGAAATTCAAAATGAAATTAATGATATTAATCAAGCAAGAACTGATATCGACACACAACTACAAAAAATAAAAATATCTATTGATGAAACCAATTCAAAGAAAAATAAAATTAACGCAGATTTAGAAATCATTGACTCTCAAAGAAATAAAATACTAACAGAACAATCAGAAGCTGCATCTAAAAAATCTGAAATTGATAACAAAATAAAATTACTTACAAATCAACTCAATGATGTAAAACTAAAACTATCTAAAGTTTTACATGAGAAAGATGAATCTAAAATTAAAATTGACGTAAACACAGTAAAACTTTCTGAATTAAAAAATAACATAGTTACATTATCTGGATATCAATCACAACTAGAATCTATGCTACATAATCACAATGCATCAATTACTGAATTAAAATCTAGAATTCAAAAACTCCGTGTGAGAAAATCAAAAATACACGTTGATATGGATGAATTGGTATTCATTTTAGAAAAATCAAGTAAGGCTGCAAATCAATATGAATCAAAAATTAAAACTGTCAAAGGATTCATGCACGAAGATTACACTGTTGCTAAATTAAAAGAAGATGCAGACAAACTTGGAATTGAAGGATTAGTATATGAAATGATTTCATGGGATAAAAAATATGAGCGCTCTGTTTTAGCAGTGAGCTCTGATTGGATTAAAGCAATTGTTGTACAAGACTTTGCAACTCTACTTGGTATCGCTGAAGTTGCACGAAGTAAAAAACTTCCAAAATTGAAAATAATCCCATTAGATGCAATTCCTCAATTCAAATTATCTCCACCTAACGAACCTGGGGTTATAGGCATACTTTCAAACTATGTTACATGTGATCCTGCTTATTCTTCACTCAAAACATTCCTGTTTGGCAATATTGTGCTCACTGAAACTAGAGAAACTGCTTACAATTTATCTCAAAAGGGATACAAATCAGTAACACTTGATGGCGAATTCTTTGAAGAAAAAAATGGGACAGTAATCATTGATATTAATTCAAAAATATCTAAACTTACAAAACTTATCTCACTGAGTAGCGACATTGATGGATTATTCCAATCAATCGGTATAATTAAAAAATACATGTTAAAGAAAAAGTATTCATTAAAAAAATTAGAAGATTCAATTCAATCTTATGATGAACGTCTTTCAATATCTGAACAATCATTTACATCTACAACTGAGAACTATTCTAATTTGAAATCGAGAATTAACTCTGCAATTAGTATGAAAGAACAACTATCAAAAAGAATTTCAGAATTAACTTTAAGAAATAATATTATTGAATCTGAAGTAAATACATGTGAATCTCATGCTGAATCATTACAAAACAGAATAAACATTGTTGAAGAAAATTATGCAAGTGGGGAACAAGATAGAATTGCTAACGAACTATCTAGAATTAATATCAAAAAATCAGACATTGAGAAATTATACACAACAATCATGAATGAATATAGAAATAAATCTTCACAACAAACTATATTGCAGACTCAATATGATGGAGAAAAATCACAATCTAATCGTCTTAATGATGAAACAAATTCATTAAATCTTGACTACAAAGAACTTGAAATAAAAATACAAAACTTGGAAGAACAAAAAAAATCCAAGAGTGAAGTTCTTATATCATTACGTGAAAAAGAACAAGAATTAATTTCTACATCTGGTTCTTCCATTGGGCATTTGAAAGAATTTGATGATGCACTCAAAGTCTTAACTGAACAAGATAGAGAATTAACAAAACAAATCAATACTATAGAGCGTCAAACAGATTCTCTTTCACGTGATCTTCATGATTTAATTGAAAATGAGGCTAAACTTCAACAACTTCTATCTGCATTTGGATTTGGTAAAGATATGGAAACATTTGATGTTGAATCAATTGTACACGGACTAACAAGTGAATTATCCTCTCTAAATGCATTAAATGCAAAAGCACCTCAAACATATCTTGAAGTATCTTATGGATATCGTTCCATGTCTAAAAGAAAGAATTCTTTAGAAGCTGAACGAAATTCAATCGTCAAATTTATAGACGATATTGAAAAAGATAAACGTCAAACATTTTTGGATGCATTTGATATAGTCGACAAGGAAATTCGTTTAATTTTCAATAAAATGACTGATGGCAATGCTTGGTTGGAATTACAAAATGAAGATGATATATTTAATTCTGGAGTTTCATATTTGATTCAATTCCCAAATAAACCAAAAAGAGAATCTACATCAATAAGTGGTGGTGAGAAAACACTAGCTGCAATTGTATTTGTTCTGGCATTGCAAAAACTAAAACCATCTCCATTCTACCTGTTTGATGAAGTTGATGCACACCTTGATGCACCTAATTCTGAAAGATTGGCAAAAATTTTAGAAGAAAGATCTAAAGAAAGTCAGTTTATCATGGTGTCGTTAAAAGATTCTGTAATACAAAAAGCAAAACTGATCTATGGTGTGTTTCCAAAGAATGGAGTCTCACATGTTATTACATACAAAGATAAGCGACTTCCTTCAATGAAAACTTCCTAGTTTCACAAAACAAGCAGCATAATGCTCTTCATTAATTTTTTCTAATTTTGGCTCTTCAACGCATTTTTCAATAGCATAAGGGCATCTTGCTCTGAATCTACACCCTTCATACACGTCAATATCTAATGGTTCATTAATTCTGATTTTTCTTTCTCTGTGCAAGTTGTCAGGATCTGGCTCGGAAATTGCATCCATTAATGCTTGAGTGTATGGATGACTGGGATTTTCCAACACTTGATTGATTGGTCCAATTTCTACCATTTTTCCCTTGTACAAAATACCTATTCTTTGACCAAAATATCTGGCAGTAGCCAAGTCATGTGTAATGTAAATAAATGAAATATTGTATTTTTTTTGTAATTCCTGCATTAATTCTAACATTTCAGCTCTAATTGATACATCTAACATTGATACTGGTTCATCTGCCAGTATCACTTTGGGTTTTAGTGCCAAAGCTCTTGCCAGTACGACTCTCTGTCTTTGCCCTCCTGATAACATGTGAGGATATCTTTTTACAATTTCTTCTGCTGGTTCTAATTTTACTTCACGTAATACTTCAATCACTCTTTTGATTCTATCTTGTTTGTTTCCAATTTTGTGGATTTCAAGAGGTTCAGATATAATGTCTCCAACTTTCATTCTTGGATTAATTGAGTCGTATGGATCTTGATGTATCATTTGACAATTCATTCTGATTTTTGCCAAATTTTCTTTATTGTCGTCAATCTCAGTTCCTTCAAAAAATATTTTTCCTGAATCTAATTGAATTGATTTTAGAATTAATTTTACAATTGTAGATTTTCCAGAACCTGATTCACCAGCTAAAACAAAAACTTCACCTTTTTTTAGTGAAAATGATACATCATCAATTGCTCTAACTGTAACTGATTTTGTTCTAAATATTCCTTTTTTTGTGAAATATTTTTTCAAATGTTCTACTCTTAGAATTTCGTTCACTAATTATTGTTGAATAAAGAAGTATATCAAGAAATATCTTTCATGCGTAACATTTGGGATAAAATATTTATGTTAAAAAAAGATGGATTTAATACTTGAATGAAACAATCCAAAAAAATCTTGATTACAAAAAATATGTCATAGATTCTAGACTTCAATATTTTAAACCACATGCTAGTAAAATTGAAAAAACATTTGCTGAAGAAATTTTTTCAAGTTTGAATAGAGATTCTAAATTTATTGCCCCCAAGTTTTTTTATGATAAAAAGGGTTCTGATTTGTTTGAAAAGATTTGTACACTTCCTGAATATTATCCTACACGAACTGAAATTGATATTTTAAAGAATTTACAGACTGAATTACCTTCATTTATTGATGAATCCTTTAGATTAGTTGAACTTGGAAGTGGTGCATCAGTAAAAACTAGATTAATTCTTGATATTTTTACTCAAATGCAACAAACTACAGAATATTTTCCTATAGATATATCTGAAATTTTAACTGAAAGCTCAGAACTACTACTGCAGGATTATGACAATCTTCGAATTACCGGTATCATTGATACATACGAAGGTGGATTAGAATTTTTGGAAAATTACGATGATAAAAAAAATCTTATTATATTTCTAGGTTCTAGCTTTGGCAATTTCTCTCCTTTTGACGGCAAAAATTTTCTAGATAAAATAAATTCTACAATGAAATCTGGTGATTTATTTTTAATTGGTTTGGATTTAGTCAAAGATTCACACATTTTAGAGTCTGCTTATAATGACGCACAGGGTGTTACTGCTGAATTCAACCTTAATGTCCTTTCTAGAATAAATGACGAACTTGATGCTAATTTTAATTTAAATAATTTTTCGCATTATTCTATTTACAACAATGATGATCAAAGAATTGAAATGTATTTGAAATCTTTGGTAAAACAATCTGTCATTATTTCAAAATCTAATCTTTCATTAGATTTGGAAAAAAATGAATTAATTCATACTGAATATTCTCACAAATACACTCTAAAGCAAATTAGAACACTTCTTGAAAGTACTGGGTTTAAAATAAATCATACGTGGTTAGATGCTAATACTCATTTCTCATTAACTCTAGTCTCAAAAAACTAAATATTTCCAGCGCATCTAAAACCTGAAAACAACCATCTTTCATCTAATCTGAAGAAATTTCTGTAACTTCCTCTTATGGACATTTTTGGTGTGCCAAAAGAACCTCCTCTCAAAACTTTTTGATTTGTAAACCATTTGTCATTATATTCATCAAATCCTGACTTGAATCCTGGATATCCTGTGAATTCCGATGATGTCCATTCCCACACATCCCCTATCATTTGTTGACAACCTGATTGACTGATTCCATTTGGATATGATCCTATTTCAGAACAACCCCAATGGTATGATTCAAGTAAATTACATTTTTCCTTTGTTGGCTTTTCATTTCCCCATGGGAATGTTGTTTTTTCTTGTTTTTCTTCATTCCAACAAGCAGCTTTTTCCCATTCAGCTTCAGTTGGAAGTCTTTTACCTGCCCATTTACAATATGCATCTGCTTCGTAGTAGCTTACATGACATACTGGTTCATTGGGATTGATTTCTCTTATTCCTAAAAAGTCTCTTACATGCCATTTCTCATTAATTTTTTCCCAATACATTGGAGATTTCCATTTATTTTCTTTGACTTTTTCCCATCCATCTGATAACCAATATTTGTAAGTATCATATCCTCCATCTTCCATAAATTCTAAATATTGTTGGTTTGTTACTGGAAATTCCTCTATTTTGTATTCATTGAGGTAAACTTTGTGTTCTGGTAATTCAATATCGTAACAAAATTCTCCACCCTTATTCCCCATAATGTATATTCCTTCTTTAATGTGAATTGACTTTCTTTCGACTTTTGTTGGTTTTACGATTTCATTTTTCTTTACAGGTATGTATTGTTCTGCAAGTAAATGTTGTAAATCATATATCAAGAGTTCTTGATGTTGACATTCATGATGAAATCCTGTCATGATTAATTTGAGGTCTTCTTCACTTAGTGTTTGAGTTTCAATAAATTTTTCCATTTTTTGATTTATTATATTAAAATACTGAAAAATTTGATCAGTTGTTGGCCTTGAAACTACTCCTCGTAATCCTTTATCTTGTGGCACTCCAAATTGTTGATAATAGGAATTAAGATATTCTGAAAATTCTTTAGAATGAAACTTGTAATTTTTATCAATTTTACTCATAATTGCTTCATAAATCCAACTTACATGTCCTATGTGCCATTTTGGTGGACTCATAAAAAATGCAGTTTGAACAACAAAATCATCTTTTTCTAAAGTCTTTACAAGTTCTAGGGTTCTACTACGTATTTCTTTAAATTGTTCTAGTAATGAAATCTCTAGATATATTTCTGAATTTAATGTCATTATTGAAAAATTATACTTTTGTTATTATTATGTTGTGGATATTTTTCTAGTAGCCTCTTGCAAAGACTGGGACTGACACACTTTGTTCTTGACAATAGATGCATTTTTGATTTGTATTTTCGCTTCCAAATGGAATGACTCTGATTTCTGCTCCTGTTTCTTCTTTAATTTTTTCTTCACATTCTAATTTACCGCACCAAGGGGAGTAAAAGAAACCACCATTTTCAATTTTTGATTTAAAATCTGAATAGTTTGAAACTTCAAGAGTGTTGGTTTTAGATTCTTCTTTGGCTTTTTTCAACATCTCTACTTGAATTTCATCTAATATTGCAGATATTTTTTCAATTTCAGAAAAATTTAAATTAATTTTTTCTAGATTGTATCTTTTTGCAACTACTATGCTTTCTTTTTCAATATCTTTAGGACCTATTTCAATTCTTAATGGAACTCCCTTTAATTCCCAATCGTTGAATTTGTACCCTGGAGATAACCCTTCTCTATCATCCACATGTACTCTGATATCTTTTAATTCTAATTTATTTTTGATTTCCTCTACTTTTGCAAGAACTGTTTCTTTTCCTTCATCATTTCTGTATATTGGAACAATCACTACTTGCATTGGAGCTACTTTTGGTGGCAAAACTAACCCTTTGTCATCTCCATGAACCATGATCATCGCACCAATTAATCTCCAAGAAACTCCCCAAGATGTTTGCCATGCAAAATGTTCTACATTATCTTTATCTGCAAATTTAACTTCAAATGGTTTTGAAAAATTTTGACCTAGGAAATGAGACGTACCCATTTGTAGAGCTTTCCCATCTGGCATTACTGATTCCATGGTTGTTGTATATACTGCACCGACAAATTTTTCTTTCTCACTTTTTTTCCCTGTTATCACTGGAATTGCCAATTCTTCTTCCACTGTATTTTTGTAAATATCTAAAATTTGCATTACTTCTTTTTCTGCTTCTTCCTGACTGACGTGAACAGTGTGCCCTTCTTGCCACAAAAATTCTGAAGTTCTAAGGAATGGCTTTGTTGCTTTAATTTCTGCCCTTAATGCGGTATTCCAAAAATTAATTTTCAATGGTAAATCTCTCCAGCTTTGAATCCATTTTGCATACATGGTATATGCTAATGTTTCAGATGTTGGTCTTAATGCAAGTCTATCTCCAATTACATTAGTTCCTGAATGAGTTACCCAAAACACTTCTGGATTAAACCCTGCAAAATGTTTCTGTTCTTTACCTAATAGTGATTCTGGAATTAGTATTGGCAAAAATCCATTCCTAATTCCGTTTCTTGAAAATTTCTTGTCAAATGTACTTCTTAGTGATTCCCAAATTGAATATCCGTCAGGTCTGAGAACAATTAATCCTTTTACAGGAGCATAATCTGCAAGTTTTGCCTTTAGAACTACTTGAGTATACCATTCACTAAAGTCATCTTTTTTTGAAACTGTAATTCCTACGTCTTCTTTACCCAAACTAATTTTTTAAGAATTAATTTAACTAATGAGCCTTTCGTG
>JAPFBP010000034.1 GCA_029250275.1 Candidatus Nitrosopumilus sp.
AATATAGATTTAGAATAGAATTAATTTTCAAAAACATCAATTGTAACTATACTTACCATTGGATTGTAAATTCTCAGTTCATCACAAATTTCTTGCACTTTGGACCGGGCAGATTTTTTATCTTTTTCTTTGATTGTAAATTTCAACATTTTTGCAGTTTTGATGTTTGAAACAGTTTTGTGAGTTCCTTTTAGAACCAAATCATTTAAAATAGTTTGACCCTCAGGATCACTAATTCCGGGTTTATTTTCAATAGTTACATTAACCTGGAAAATTGCCATTTACAAATTAAAAAATAAAATCGAGGTTAATCTATCTTCCGAAGTTCTATTAACTGACAAGATAAAAGAATAACATTACACCGTTCTTGATGCGTAATTTATGCATGAGTTCTATATCTATTCAAACCATTCTAATTTAAATTAGAAATAAATAACTTGAAGGATCCTACACTTTAATTTTTTAGGTTTGATTTTCAAACAAATTATTAATTATTAAGATAAAATCAGTAAGTGGAAGGTACGAATAATGACATCATCGCAAAAGTTTTTTTCAAAGAGTTCGGATGATCGTGTGGTTTTTGATCCAATAATACGCTCTGGCACTAACCCTTGAGTGATTTTTGGTAATTTTTTGGGAAAAAACATAATTTTTTGAATGCTTTTTCACTTCCTGCTGCCCGTTGTATGGAACTAAAATATTCTCAAAACTCTTACTCATTTCTTTTCTATATCTATCATCAAAACAGGACAAGCTGTGTTCTCAACAATCTTTCTTGATACGCTTCCTAGTGATAACAAACCTTTGATTCCTTTTAGTTTCCTTCTTTTTGCCATGACGATCAAATCTATTTTTTGATTTTTCACAACTTTGATAATTTCATCTGCTGGTAATCCTGTAATTACTTTGAGATAGGAGTCTATTCCATTTTTCTTACAGGTCTCTATTCGTTTTTCCATCTCTTTCTCCATAACTTTTTCCATTTCTTTTGTTACTTCTGCCATATCTTTTTTGATTTTGGCTATTTGCGAAGCAGGAAGAGTGAATGCTGGAACATGTGGAAAATCCTCAATTACGTGCAGTAGAGTAATTTCTGCTTTGGATGATTTGCCTATGTGGATTGCATGATCAAGTGCTAAATCTCCTGCTGGAGTTCCTGCATGAGGGACCAGGATCTTTTTGTACATGAATAACTCTGATTATGTTTTGATATATTTCACTAAAAAACCATTCCAATTTCAAAGACAGTCGTTAAAAAAAATGTCAATATTTCCTATGTAAAATTATAATAATACACAAGTGAAAATTTTAGAAAAGAAAAATACAGCATTAGAGGAATGAATACAGAACATGAGAAAAACCTGTCTGAAGTTATAAAACAATTAATAAAACAAGACCCTAATCTAGTGAAAATAACATCAGAGGGTATCTTTGCCAGAGTCCCCAAAAACAAAACTAAAAGTTAAAGAGTATTCGATTGATTTTATAATTGTCAATAATTAAACCCATCTCAGTCAAACTAACACTGACTCCGATGATTAGTTCCCTATCAATTCTAAATTATGTGAATATGGGTTCAGAGGAATCAGTATTTGGATATGTAATTAGTTTGATCTTACTAAATGTGGGAATGTACTTTGTAGCTCCTGCAGTTGTGATTCATACTATTAAAAAGAGATTCTAAATCCTTAAGTTTTATAAAAAATTTAGAAAATTATTAGATTATTTAGCAAGGAAAAAAATGTAGAAGAGTGGTGTAATGAAGGTCGTGAAGAACTAGAGAGGCTAAATGAAAAATGAAACTAAGTGTTATTCTCAAAATAATTAACATGAAAAATATCAATCAAGGCATCATCACTTTCAACAAAGCACTTCAAGACTTTGGTGATTCAATGAATTCTATAACTAAAGAGATGTCATTAGATATTGAAAAATCAAACAGAGAATCAGAAGATAGAGAAAAAAAGAATAAAGAAAATCTAGATGAAATTTGGGGAAATAAAAATTGAGGTGTAAAATTTGTCAAATTCCACATAAGAATACTAGTAAATTTCATTCATGGGAAGAACAGCAGACATACAGATTATGTAGCAATATTTGTGACTATTTTTCTTGTAATAGTAACTATTTGTAAGAATACTGGAGGATTCAAATCAATTACATGTTTTTTTACTTTTTGTAATTCCTTTATTCCAGATACTTTGACTCATTCATTTTCTTCTCCATTGGACATCCAGCTATCAAACAGATGTGTCTGAGTTATTTTTCTAATTGCAAAAAATGTATCTAGTATAAGCGGTAAAGAAATAATCAGACCTAGGACTGAAATTGCAATTACGATTGTATTATCTTCAAATTCTATAAAGCTAACAAAAATAGACACCAATAGTAAAATCAAACCTATGAACAGTAAATTTCTAACTACCTTGTGTATTGGTTGATCAACAAGTTGCTTCTCCTTTGAACCTAAATTAATTGTAATTGCATTGGATATATTTGAAATTATTTTTTTTGTTCTTCCAAATAGTGAAAACACTGGATATATCAATATCACTATGGTTAAAATCGTAAGAAATATCTCCGGCTCTATCAGGAAAGGTATCTTCAGTTCTCTCATTAGCGCAATGATTGCAGGTGAAAAATAATTCATCGCAGTCAGTATAGTTACTATCACAACAATATGGATCAAAAACAAGGGACCGTATTTTTTTAAATTCACACTTTTGGGCTTTTCTAATGTGGGTTTTACACTTGCAGGCTTTCCTCTAAGAAACATCCCTGCGTAAAATATTGTCTCCAACATCCTGTTGGGAATAATTGATCTTGGATCTGCTACAGTAGGTACAGCCCTCAAAAGAAGTGGCATTGCAAGCATCGTTAGGATGGAAACAAGTATGGTTATTGGAAAAATAGATTCCCTTATACTTCCACTGTCAACTCCAAGTTTTGCTATGATGAATGAAAATTCACCAATTGGGATCATCATTGCACCTATTGTGGTAGCACTGATGAGTGTATGTCCTGCAAACGATGCTGAAAACATATTGGCAATAAATTTTCCAGCAATTGCTACAATAACTATTGGAATTGTAATCCACATTGCATCAGGAATTAATGCGATGTTGACAAGCATTCCAATGGATACAAAAAATATAATTATGAAAAAATCCCGAAGTGGTAGAACTTTAGATATTACAGACTCTGAAAATTTTGAAGACGCGATTATCATTCCCATAAGAAATGCTCCAATGGCACTACTCAACCCCAAAAAGTTGGCAAGGGCAGCTAACCCAAAAGCAAGGGCAAGAGACGAAATGAACATGGCCTCTTCCATTTTAATTTTGCTTATATGTTTCAAAAGTTTTGGTATGATCTTTATACCGACTCCAAAAGTTATCACAAAAAATACTATGCTTTGAATTATGATTGTTCCAAAATTAACAATGGAGAGACCAGCTCCTTTGGAGGCATCTGCAAGAATAGTCAATAAAATAACTGCTGCAATGTCTTCAACTATTAGAATTATAACTACTGTGTTCCACTCCTTTGTGTTTACCAGATTCAAATCCCGAAGGAAACGAAGTGAAATAGCAGTACTTGTAATTGACAAAATGCTTCCTAAGAAAAGTGCTTCAAGATGTGTCCAGTCAAATGCCATGGCCACCACATATCCCAGAAAAAAGACAATTGCAAGCTGGATTGTACCAACCAAGATTCCTGTAAATCCTACTCTTTGTAATTTTTTTATGCTAAATTCCAGTCCTACCACAAACAACAATATGATGATCCCAAATTCTGCAAGCAGGTTGACAAGTTCTGTATCCGTAACTATCCCAACTCCAAACGGTCCTACAATTATGCCAATTATGATAAAACCGATTATTGTTGGGAATTTGATCTTGTGCATGATCCAAGCACTAATCATTCCACCGCCAAAGAGAATTGTAAGCAAGCTTAGAAATTCTGTGACTCCTGTAGAAACCACTACAAATACGTAAAGTTGTAATATATTAAGTCTATTCAACTGTATAAAAAATCTGATTTTTTTATTTTAAAATAATGATAATTTGTTTTGATAAGATTACTTTTTCATCTTGTCAAGTTTGGGTTTCTTTATTTTAGTTTACGTCTTTTGTTTTACTTCCGAATAATTTTATGCATTTATAGCAAATTCAACAATAATTTCAAGTTTCATTTCTTTCCTTAATAATTTTAGTAACTTCTTTAACTAAATCCTCGTCTTTCTTTACCAATTCTTGTAACTCTTTTCTGTATTCTACATCCCCCCCATTTGTCTAAAGCAAACATTTGCTTCACTGGATTTACAATATCAGATTTGTTTTTCTGATGGTCGTATTTTGTATCATCTAAATTATCCATAATCATAATTCAGAATCTATCAACTTAGTTCAAGTGAAATTGGTTGTCGAGCAAGACCTTTGTTATTCCATACCCCTGTATAATTAGGATCGATTTTAATTGCTTTATCATATGATGAAATTGATTCATCGTATCTCCCAAGAGAATTCAATGCATTACCTTTGTTATTCCATGCCTCTGCATCTTTAGGATCAATCTCTATTGCTTTATCATAACATTTGATTGCTTCATCATATTTGTCAAGATGATACATTGCACGGCCTTTGTAATTCCAGGCAACTGCATTATTAAGATCAATCACTATTGCTTTATTCAACGATGTAATTGCTTCATAGTATCTTCCAAGAAAATACATTGCACGGCCTTTGTTATTCCATGAATCTGCATTATTAGGATCAATCTCTATTGCTTTATCATAACACATGATTGCTTCATCATATTTTTCAAGATTATACAGTGCACGGCCTTTGTAATTCCAGGCAACTGCGTCATTGGAATTAAATTTTCGTCGTCGTGCTCTTTGAAAAATTTCTTCACTAGAATAACCATCACCATCAGCATGCCCATATTGATCATAGACTTGTTTTTTTTCAGGATCTGAAATAACCTCATATGCTTCAGAAATTTCTTTAAAATGTTCTCCAGCATCTGAAAATTGATTACGATTAGATTGGTTACGATCAGGATGAAATTTTAATGCTAATTTTCTATACTGTTGTTTAACTTCATCAGGTGAAGATGTTTTTGTGACACCTAAAACCTCATAATAATCACGTTTTGTAGCCATAATCATACCTTTATCATGATTATTGTATAAATCATTAAATTAGAAACTTGGATGGTTTTTGTTTCATCAGTTGAAGATGTTAGTGAATTCACAGATTCCATAGTAGTTATCACATAAAAGACATGAACCTATAACGTGCAGGTTTGTTTAATATATCAGAATAATTTACATTATTTCATAATGGCAAAAGGTAGAATGAGATACTGGAAAATTTCATCTGAAGAATTAGCAGGTTATGCATATGATGAAAAAAATTTGCTAAATTGGGAAATCAAATGTATTAGAGAACCAGAAGTGGAGGCTCATTTTATTGGTGTTTTCATGTTTAGAAATGGAACTGCATATGATTATAAATCAGTTAAAGGAATATGTTATTTTTACAACAATATAGATAGAAAAGAATTACCAGAAATTACCAAATTCCTTCAAGCAAAATACAAGGGTAAAGAGATGGAAAAAGGAGATAGAATCATCCTGAAAGGTTCTGATGAAATCTATTCGGCCACAGACATTTCAAATTTGGCAAAAGCAATGGAGAACAAATTTAACGTAAAGGCCATCATATCATTAGAGTTTGCAGGGATTACTGCTGAAGCACTCAAAGAAGCAGGGCTTCCAGATGCGAAATTATTACCAATTCCGACATAATTATTACAGTTTAGAATTAATGATAACAAATGTCCAATGAACTAGATGGGATTAATCAGCATCTTCAAGAATTAAGAAAAAGAATAGTTAGAATAGTTTTAGTGATAGGAGGAATTTCAGCATTTCTTTTAATGTTTCATGCAGAGCCAATTCAAATAAACCAATTTACATTGTATTATCCAACATTTGAACCAGTTCATAACATGGCAGCACAGATTACAAACCACATGAGAATGGATTTAGTTCCAGAAAGCGTACAATTAATTCAAACTGCACCAGGACAAGCATTTTTTGCTCAAATGTATGTTGCAGTAATTGTCGGAGTTGTTGTAGGAATGCCAGTAATCATCAAAGAACTAGTAGAATTCATCAAACCCGCATTAAAAGAAAATGAAATTAATGTTAGTAGAAGTATTTTATTACCAGCATTAGGATTATTTGTGGCAGGTTGTGTATTCTCATATAATTTTGTAATTCCATACATGTTAGATTTTTTGTACCAGTATGGTGAAGGGGCAGGACTAGTTACTTTTCTCAATGTAATGGAATTTGTAACATTCGTGTTACAATTTTTGTTAGCTTTTGGATTTTCATTTCAACTCCCTCTTGTAATGTATGCAATTGCAGCATCAGGAATGGTAGATGTATACTTTTGGAGAAAAAATATCAGATATGCAATAGTAGTCATATTAATCTTTGGAGCAGTGATCACTCCAGATGGAACAGGAGTGACAATGATGTTTGTTGCAGGTCCAATGTTTGTACTATATGCTGCAGGCATGCTAATCATTGAACGTAAATATCGAAAAAAGTTGAACACTTAAATTTGAAATCGAGAATATATCAAAATATGTTAGGCAGTCAAGAGATCATCATATTAGTAGTGGTCATCGGTGTATTGATTTTCGGTGCAAAAAAGATTCCAGAATTAGCCAAAACATTTGGTAGGGCCAAAGGAGAATTTGAGAAAGGAAAAATCGAGGCAGAGAAAGATCTCAAAGAATTCAAAGAAAAAATAGAAAGTAGTTCCAAGGATAAAGAAGTAAAATCAGACTAGTTTTCAGCAAGTTTTACAAAATCATCTAATATCTTATCGTAATCTTGTTTGAAATTATTTTTTCCAAACATGGTAGATATTTTCATTTTTCCTTTAAATTTTAAATCAACGTCGACTAGGATTTTTGTTCCTTTTTCAAGCTCGATAAATTTTTGTTTAATCTGACTTCCTTTTGCATCGCCACCAATTACAATGATTTCATGTAAGACTGGTTTTTGAGAAACATGTTTTGCCATTATTAATAATTCCATATCTCCTAAAACCAAATGTTCTTCAACTACAGATACATCTCCACGCATTGAACGAATACGAACTGATGGGTAATGTTGTGGAATTATTCTTTGATAGTTTTCAAAATTTGAGAAAATTTCAAAAACATCATCGCGGTTATTCTTAACAATTTTTTCTAAAGAAAATTTAGGCAATGGTAGTTTAGAGAGTTCCCCATCGAGGGTATAAATTGTGCTCTATATCAAACTGGTCTAAACATTTTCCAACTCCATGGTTTACTATATCATCAATAGATTTTGGCTTTGTATAAAATTCAGTTACTGGAGGCAAAATGACAATGCCTAATCGGGCAAGTTTTAACATGTTCTCCAAATGAATCGCAGAAAGAGGAGTTTCTCTAACCATTAAAATTAATTTCCGAGATTCTTTAATTGTAACTCCAGCTGCTCTTGCTACCAAAGTATTATCATACCCATTTGCAATTGCAGCCAAAGTCTTCATGCTACAAGGGGCAACAATCATTCCGTCAATCCTATGTGTACCACTAGAAACACTAGATGCCATATTTTTGTCATCAGAGATATTTGTTGCAAGGGATTTTACATAATCAGAAGTAAAGTCAGTTTCCATGGAAATGCATTTTTCGCCCCATTCAGAAAGTATCAAATGAGTTTCAACGTTTAATTTTTTAAGTGTTTCAAGCATTCGAATACCATAGATAACACCAGTACTTCCGGTGATTCCAATTACAAGTTTCAACAATTAATCATTAGAATTTACAGTATTTTATGTATTAGATTGATATTGAAAAATTGACACTAGATATTCAGAGAATCTTTATTTTCAGCATCACTCAATTCTTGATTTACTTTTCTTCGTTTAAACCACATAAAAATACCTGCAACAGTCATTGCAGGAAGAAGAAGAATGCCAAGCATTTGAAGTTCAAAATTATATAGCATTATTGGTATCAATCACTAATTGAAAAAAGTCTATTAATCAACCGATCTAATAATCAAAAATTAGCTATATTAGATACAAATATGCAGGCACAATGTGATTAAAAGTTCTGAGATTAAGAAAATTGTAAATGATTACACTGATGTAAAAATTGGTGTTCTTGGCAGTCACTCAGCATTAGAAATAATGGATGGTGCAAAAGATGAAAATTTTCAAACTAGAGTCTTTTGTCAAAAAGGACGAGAAGGGCCATATCAAAGATTTAATCGTATTGCAGATGAAATTACTATTTTAGATAAATTCAAGGATATGGCATCTGCCAAATATCAGAAAGAATTGCGAGATTCTAGTACAATCATAGTTCCTCACAGATCACTTACAGTATATCTAGGATACAAAACAATTGAAAATTTATTCAAAGTACCAATTTTTGGAAATAGAAAATTATTCCAAGCAGAAGAAAGAACTGCAAAAAAAGGTCAGTACTATCTTTTAGAAAAAGCCAAAATAAAATATCCAAAATTATTCAAAGATCCTAAAGGAATTAACAAGCCATGCATCGTTAAAGTTCAAGAAAAAAAGAGACCATTAGAACGAGCATTCTTTACAGTTTCGTCATACAAAGATTATCTAAAAAAATCTGAAGAAAAAATCAAACAAGGAGTGATTGCTAGAAAAGATCTTGAAAAAGCAAGTATTGAAGAATTAGCAATTGGGACATATATGAATTTTAATTTCTTCCATACACCAATTTCAACCCAAGTTGACTTTATTGGAATTGAAAGAAGACTACAAACTAACATTCATGATTACAATGCACTTCCAGCAAAAGAACAATTGGAAATGAATATTGATTTGCAAAATATCGAAGTAGGGCACACCCCTGCAAGTATCAGAGAATCATTACTTGAAAAAGTAATCAAAATGGGAGACAAATTTGTCGCTGCAGTAAAGAAAGAATATGCTCCTGGAATCATCGGTCCATTTTCATTACAAAGTGTAATTACAAAAGATTTGGAATTAATTGTGTATGATGTATCATTAAGAGTTCCAGGAAATCCTATTGTTGCTACTACCAGTCCATATACAAAATATCAATATGGACAAACATTTGGAGTGGGCAGAAGGATTGCAATGGAAATTAGACGAGCTCAAGAGGAAGACCGTTTAGATGAAATCGTTACTTAGTGAAATATCCAAAATTAATAGTATTCATACGTAAAATTACGCTTTAAAATTAAGAAAAAGAAGGATTACTCCACTTTCAAAGGAATGTTTGTACTTCCAAAGGTTTCATCGATTCTAAAGGTATAACTTTTTGAAGAGTCGTACTCAAACTCGGTTCCACCATATCCAATATTTGGTCCAAAGAGAATATTAAATTCTCTGGAATCACCTGGGTTCAATACTATCTGACCACTGGTAAAATCCATTCCGGAATACTTGAATGCCTTTGAGCCATCCCATACATCATAGGCACATATTGAAGGACTGGTACAGTGTATTGCAGTAATTTCTGAACTAGTATTTTCTACAAGCATGCGAACTGACAATATCGCTTGTCCTGTACTAGTGATTTCAAATTTATTTCCTTCAGAGCCAACACCAAACCAATGATATGTTATTGGTCCTAGATCAAAGTGTTCAGAATTTGTTTGGTAATCGTAAAGCATTATAGATTTATCAAGTGGTTTTTCACAATCAATTCTTTTGTATGCTTTAACAATTTCAGAGCATTTTTCCAACTTTGCTTCAAGTGCAGTTAATTCTGAATCACCAGTATTAGATTCAACATATGGAACTTTAACTGGTTCAGAATCTACAGAAACTGAAATTAAACCAGATTTTATCAAATGTTGAATTCCATTTACAAATTCAGCATCAGTGATGGTTCCATCAGCCCACCATCCGGCATTGTTTTTTACCCAAGCTGGAACACCATCAGATGTTTCAGAAGATACAGTTGTGGGAGGGACATTTATGATTCCATCATTTATCAAAAATTCTACACCTGAAATAAATTCAGATTCAGAGATGGTTCCATCAGCCCACCATCCGGCATTGTTTTTCACCCAAGATGGAATCTTATTTTCAAATATACTAGGTCGCATACTAGAATCAATATTGTTTAATATTTGATCCATATTTCCTCCAGAGATTTTTACAACTGCTGCAGAAATAATTTCAGAGACATTCCCATTAGGTAATGTAAAATCAGTATATTTTGCATATAGAATATCTCCAGGATTAGCGACTAATCGATTTTTTGCAGTTTTACCAGAATCTGAAATATAAACACTGCCTTTGAAAATTCCACTATACACACCAGTTTCAAGAACTTTGATTTCTACGCCATCAGGAGATGTATCAGACCAAACAGTAATGGTAAAATTGTCTGCAAAATTTGGATATTCTTTTTTATTCATGTCATTATCTTTTACGTATATATCAGCAAATGAATTATTAGAAATAATTTCTTCCTTCCAATAAATTGTTCCAACATTAGATGATTCAGCAAATGCCAGAGGAGTGATAATAACTAATAATGCAAAAATCATAACAAATATTTTCATTGAAAAATTTTATTGTAAATGATATTTAAAATTAGTATTTTTTTAAAACTAGTGCCAATGAGAAAAATCAATGATGGAAATCAAATGTGATTTTCAAGAAAACGATAGAAATTATTCTCAAGGAGTTAGATATCCTGAGGTCCATTGTTGTTTTTGTAGTTCAGTTCCAAATACGTGAATGGATTTATCAAAACAATGTACACGTTCTAATCCTTTATCAAATAATCTTTTACAATCATCTAAGGATAATTGAAGATTCCTTTGGTCCCGTGCTTGTGTAATCTCTTGATAATTAGAATTGCCAATTGCACCTACAATGATTGCAATTATAATTACAACTATTATGATGGCTAAATTATTCAATTAAACCGCTTCGCCTTAATGCCTGCATATAATTTTGAGTCTGAACTTTGGATTTTTCAGAATAATTGTTTTGGACAAGCCATTTTTTCAAAGTCTCATATTTGAATTCCAAAGTTGTTCCAAGCATAGACTTTCGTACTAGTTGCCAATCATCCTCTTTGACTGATTGTAGTCTAATGATCGTAGGAATCCAATCAAAAAAATTGAATTTAGACCAACCTTCATTTATGGAATATTTTTTAAAGGCTAACAAATCACATCCTTGCATTCAGGAATTAGAAATGTGGTTATGACAAATCCACCAAGAACGGTAATTCCAAGGGTAATTAATAATCCCACAAAAAGAGTTTTCTTTTCATCAAGTTTAATCACCATGAATAAAATTTTTAGATATAGTATATCAAGTGAGCCTCATTAAATTACTAGTGGTAAACATATCTAAAATTCTAAACTCCAATACACATTAAACTCTAAATTAAAAAAATAAAAAAAGTATCTAACCCAAGTTTAATGGGATAGAAACACTACCGTAGGATTCACTACCTCTAAAGTAGTAATCTTTTCCTGAATCATATTCAAATGTAGTTCCACCACCACCAATATTTGGTCCAAAGAACATGTTGAATATTTTTGATACACCTGGTTTCAGAATTATCTGACCATTTGTGAAATCCATTCCGGAATACTTGAAGTCAGTATCACCATTTGTAACATCATAGTTACAAATTGCAGGTCCAGTGCAAAACAATGATTCGATTTTACTAGAACCAGTATTTTCAACTAGAATTCGCAGTCTTAGCATTGCTTCACCTGAAGAAGTAATCTCAAGACTATTTCCATCAGTTTCCAATCCAGACCAATAGAAAGTTACTGGTCCTGCTTGGTATGATTTTGCAACCATCTTGTAATTGTATGCAGTGATATCATATTTTGCGGATCTCTCACAATTGAGTCTATCATAGTTTTGCTTGATTTCTGAACAAGTATCTAATTGTGCTTGCAGTAAACCTAATTCTGAACTATCAGAAATAGCAGGTTTGGCTTCTACCTGAACGGTTTCAGATGTTGGGATGCTAATTAGTCCAATGGACATCAAATGTTGAATTCCATTTACAAATTCAGCATCAGTGATGGTTCCATCAGCCCACCATCCGGCATTGTTTTTTACCCAAGCTGGAACACCATCAGATGTTTCAGAAGATACAGTTGTGGGAGGGACATTTATGATTCCATCATTTATCAAAAATTCTACACCTGAAATAAATTCAGATTCAGAGATGGTTCCATCAGCCCACCATCCGGCATTGTTTTTCACCCAAGCTGGTACATCTGCATAAGCAGATGATACAGATGAAGTTACTACTAAAAGTAGAGCAATTGTCGAAATTATAGCGACTGTTGTTTTCATAACGATTTTTTTCGCTCATTATATTTAACCTAGTGACAATATTGTATTCTAGTGGTAATTACAGATCATAGAAAAACATAGTGCCAAAATGAAAAAAGCAGATTTCTGTTTATATGTAAATTAGAATGAACTTCAAAAGTGAATACAAACCAAGAGAATAGCATCAAGTCTGTACAAAAATTAACTGAAAATGACATCAAAGAGTATGTTATTGCACGTTTTAAAGAGGTAAAAAAATTAAATAAAATCAAAGAACTAGTGTCATTCCAAGCAATGAATAAGCATATGATTATGTCTCATGATCAAAATGAATTAAAAATTATGGGGAATATTGTTGCAAGAAACAAAAAAAATCAATTTTCTAAAACATTAGAAGAATACGAAAAGCATCTAAAAATAGCATTAGAGACTGAACCAACAACTAAAACACATAGTAACGTAATATTGCATATATTTGGATTTTTTTCAAAGAATTTTAGTCAACAAGAAAAAGAGAAATTTTTTGAATTACTGACCAGTTTTAAAGAGGGACAAATTTCAATTGGAGAAGTTCTTTGTGAAATCAATCCTACAATATATCGATTTAACAATACATATCTTGCAAGTCAGACATATTTTTTACTATACTCAAATCCTCAAGAAGGAAATTTGTTTAAATTATTATAAAATAATTACTTTGAAACTTCCAATTAGAATAAGCACATACAACTCATCTCAAAACTGATCATTTAGTAAAAAAATAGAGATCATTTGGATCTATTTGTATTGATGCAAAATCCATTCCATGAAATATCAAGAATTATCAGACAAACAATGGAATATGATAGAATC
>JAPFBP010000035.1 GCA_029250275.1 Candidatus Nitrosopumilus sp.
ATTACTGGTGTATTAATTACTGGTGTATTAATTACTGGTGTATTAATTACTGGTGTATTAATTACTGGTGTATTAATTACTGGTGTATTAATTACTGGTGTATTAATTACTGGTGTATTAATTACTGGTGTATTAATTACTGATGTTGATTGTTTTGAAAAACAATCTGTGTCTATGTCTGAGTTTTTGGTAGATTCTTTTTATCTACTACCACCATTAATTTATCTTAAAAATGGTATTCCTAGATTTTGGAAAGAGTGGAATCGAAGACTAAACGTCCCTTTAAGAAAAAAGATGAAAATGATGTACAAAGACAGTGTAGTATATTTTACACAAGGTATTTTGTCTGCATGGGGTGAAATGTCTTATTTTGACAGATTTAGTCGAAAATCATCTGTATATTTAAAACAAATCACTAATCGGCTACCTAGAAATCATCTGCAAAACAACAGAAATTAGACACATTCTGTGACAATTGTAAGCCAAAATTCGATACAGTAATTCTTTTGTCTTCATGGAAGGGTAATACGATTTAGTCTCAGATCCAAACTTTCTCTTAATTACAGAAAATACTGTCTCGCACTTGTTTCTCTGATGGTATTGTGTCTGCATTTCCACTCCCCACACAAGTCAAGAAACCTTTCCCACCTTATCTTATATCCAACCTAATCCTAGAATGATTTGAAAATGAAATCCATTACAAAGTCAAGTAATGGGCTGAAGTGTTTCACTGCTATTCTTTTATTGAACCAAATTTACTGGTACATCAATGCAGATAGGAATTTACGGTTCTGGTAGTACGGATTCTGCTACAAAGACAATTAAAAAAATTCTAGATGAATCTGGGATTAGTTCATTTCCAATTATAAAATCAAAGAGTAAACAAGCTGATTGCATTATTGTTCTTGGTGGGGATAAGGGAGTTCGAAACTATTTTCATCAAACTTTTGATTCAACTTTGCCCGTATTAGGAATTAGTGAAGGCGAAGCAAGTGGATTTTTAGCTCAAATTGATCTTCGAGAATTTTCAACATATGTCAATCTCTTAAAAAAACAAAACTATACTGTGGAACAAGTTCCTAGACTTGGTGTAAAAATTGATGGAAAAAATGTATATCCTGTGCTAAATGATGTTGCAGTATTTTCATCAAAGAGTGCAATGTTGATGGAACATTCCTTACGAGTTAATGGTGATGAGGTTTGGCACGATAACAGTGATGGAATTATTGTATCTACTCCAATTGGTTCTTCTGCATACTCGATGTCTGCTGGTGGACCTGTATTGTTCCAAGATTCAGCAGTGTTTGAAATTATTTCTGTAAATTCACTTAATGTTACTCGTAGGCCAATAATTGTTTCAAATAAAAGTTCTATTGAGATTGATGATATCTCTGCTAGAGTACACTGTGAGGCAATCCTTGATGGATTGGATAGATACAAAGTGAACAAAATTGTGGAATGTTCTCAATTTTTTCCTCCTGCCCAAATTATTCGATTAAAAAAAGATAGAACTGCAATTTCTGCTTTGGCAAAAAAAGTTCATCTTGCTGAAGAACTTCTTAGCATGCCTCCAAGCTCCAAACTTCTTTTAAAAACTTTAGAGTATGAAGGTGCTTTGACTCAAAAAGATCTTTCCAATAAGACATTACTTCCTGATCGAACTGTTAGACTGGCACTAAGTCATTTGCTCAAAAAAGGCTATGTCAAAAAGAAAGTATCTATTCGAGATGCAAGACAGAAAATTTATGAAATATCTAAAATTGAATAATCTCAGAACTTGGAATCTTTGAAAACTAGATTTTTGTCAGAATGTAATTGTACATTTTATTCAGATGCTGCTTTGATAAATGCAGAAAATGATTCTTCAGGAAATCCTGGTCTACTGTTGAATTCTGGATGGAATTGAACTCCTAGATAGAATTTATGTGATGGAATCTCTAACATTTCCATTCTTTTACCACCATCACTATCTGCTGAAAAAATTAGTCCATTCTTTTCAAATTGTGGTATATATTTTTGATTGATTTCATACCTGTGTCTGTGACGTTTACTTATGGTAGAAGAATTGTAAATTTTCTTAGCAATTGTGTTTTCTTTAATCATGACATCGTTTGCACCTAATCTAAGTGAGCCTCCCATATCTGAAACATCTTTTTGCTCTGGAAGTAAATCTACAATTGGATTCTTTGCATTTTCTTTAATTTCTGTAGAATTTGCATCTTCTAAATTTAACACGTTTCTTCCAAATGCAATTGCAGCTAATTGGAATCCAAAACATATTCCTAGATATGGTATGTTTCTTTCTCGTGCATAATTTGCAGTTTGAATAATTCCCTCTGATCCTCTCGTTCCAAATCCACCTGGTACTAAAATTCCATCATAGTTTGAAAGAATGCTGTAATCTGTAATTGATTCTGAATCAATCCATTCTATGTCCACTGATTTCCCAATTTCGGCACTTGCATGTTTTAGTGCATGATTTACGCTCACATAGCTATCAGTTAAGGTTACATATTTTCCAACCATTGCAATTTTGACTTTATCTTTTTCATGATTTACCATATTTTGAGCAATTTTATTCCACTTGTCCCAATTTGCAGATGCGTTTACCATTCCAACTTTAGCAAACTTTGTAAATATTGAATCCATAATTCCTTGTTCGTATAGCATTTGAGGTACTTCAAAAATTGATTTTGCATCATGGCATGATAACACGTCTTTTGTTGTAACATTTGTAAACATTGCAATTTTCTTTTTTGTTTTTTCTTCTAACGGTAAAGTACATCTAACTGCTAAAAAGTCTGGTTGAATACCTATTCTTCTTAATTCTTGAACACTATGCTGTGTTGGTTTTGTTTTTTGTTCCCCTACAACATCTAGTGATGGTGCTAGGGTTACATGAACAAAAATAACATTCTGCGGTCCTTCCTCCACTCTCATCTGTCTTAGTGCTTCTAAGAACGGTAATGATTCAATATCTCCTACTGTTCCACCACACTCTACAATCAGAAAATCTAGTTTTTCATCTTCTGCTATTTTGGTAATTCTCTTTTTAATCTCATCAGTTACATGAGGAATAATTTGAACACATGCTCCAAGGTATTCTCCTTTTCTTTCAGCTTCAATTACTGAAGAATAAACTTGTGCAGTTGTAATGTTGTGGCTTTTAGGGATATCTTGATTTAGAAATCTTTCATAATTTCCAATATCCATGTCGCATTCGCCTCCGTCATCTGTGACGAAAACTTCTCCATGTGCAACTGGATTCATTGTTCCAGCATCGTAGTTAAGATATGGATCAATTTTGATACATGACACTTTTTGATCCGCTAATTGTAGTAATTTTGCAATCGATGAAGTAGTTACGCCTTTTCCAAGGCCAGACATCACACCACCTGTAACAAAAATAAACTTCGTCTGCACATTAAACAAACAGGTATCTGGTTTTTGTATGTTTTGACGATCTTGATTAGTCGAAATACTGGTTTTTAGTGGATCATTCTATGAGAGTAACATTTTTTGTTTTACCTTTATTGATTGTAATGATTGTAGGCTCTACTAGTGTGGCTTTTGCTGAAAATTACCAAATAAAAATTCCCTCTGGTGCATCCAATTCAAACGCTCCTTTCTTTTGGTCTGAGAAATCTACTGGAGTAACTACTGGAGAAATCACGGTGTTTCCAGGAGATTCTATTACTTGGAGAATTGCCGATAGTGCACTTCATACTATAACATCTGTATCTCATTCAGGTGAGATTGATGGTGTTTTTGATAGTGGTGTCTTTACTGTGGGGAAATCTTACACAAGACAATTTGACGAATTTGGAGATTTTTACTATTTCTGCATCATTCATGAATGGATGAATGGTGTTGTTCACGTAGTCCCAAATCCTGGCAATGTTAAATCCATTGACAATGTGGGTTCTGGATATAGTCATGATGGTTTAGGTTTTAGAGTCAAATACATTCTTGACACAAATTTACAAAACACAGTTCATGTTAATCCTAATGATAAAAGCCTGACATTTAAAATTTCCACCCATTCTGAAAATGAACAAATTACTTTTTTACTTCCTAAAAAATTAATTGAGAATCTCAATGCTGTTTTAGTTGATGGAGTGATAACTGCTTTTGAAACAGAAGTGACCTCCTCTGGCACTAAACTGGTAATTCTTATCACTACAAATTCTGCAGAAATTAAAATTATGGGAACAAAAGTTATTCCAGAGTTTGGATTTTTAGCATTAAGTATTTTGAGTGTGGGACTTGTATCTACGTTATTTTTGACTCGCTCTAAATTCTCAAATAACTTCGATCTTTACAACTGTAAACAATTTATCATTTTTTCAAATGAATTTTAGGAATTGAAACCATCTTTGTTTTATCTCTCTTTGTATATTATAATGTGAGAACTTCTAGTTTGGCGGCCATAATTAAATCGTGTTCCCTTCCATGAACATTTGTCTCTTTGACCGCCAACTTTGACGTATTATTTTTAGAGAATTGTTTGTTTTTTGAGACTTTTTGTAAATGATATAATTTTGGATTCAAGTTGGTTTTGAGGTGTTTTTTCAATTAATTTCAAATATGCACTTCCAACAATTACTGCATCTGCCCCTGCTTTGATGTATTTTCTCACATCCTCTGGTGTTGAAACTCCAAATCCTATTCCTATTGGAATTTTCCCCTTGGTTTGTTTTTTGACTTGCTTTATTGCATCAAGTGTGTATTTTTTAATTCCAGTCTTTACTCCTGTGGTGCCAAACACTGCAACAAGATACAAAAATCCTGATGATACTTTAGTTATTTTTTGAATTCTTGTTTTGCTTGTATTTGGTGAAATTAGAAATATTGTATCTGCTTTGTTTTTTGCAGCCTGTAGATACTCTTTTGATTCCTCAATTGACATATCTGGAAGGATAAATCCATCAATTCCTGCTTTTTTAGCCTCTGAAATGAATTTCCCATACCCTTTGTGATATAGGATGTTAGTGTAAGTCATTAGGATTAATGGAATGTCTGTTTCTTTTCTAATTTTTTTTACAATGCTGAAAAACTTTACAATATTTGTTCCATTTTCTAGTGAAATAGTACTTGCATTTTGAATTACTGGCCCATCAGCTAGTGGGTCTGAGAATGGAAATCCTAATTCAATAATGTCTACACCACCTTTCACTAGCCCTCTTACTATTGGTAGAGTTGCTTTCTCATTTGGAAATCCTACCATGATATATGATATCAAGGCCTTTTGATTTTTAGCTTGTAACTCTGCAAACTTTTCTTTAATTCTTGTCATGTTCTCTCAAATAATTTTGTACTTCTTCAATGTCTTTGTCTCCTCTTCCAGAAAGAGTAACTACAATTGATTCTGATTTCTTACTCTTTCTTGCAACTTTAATTGCCTCTGCAATTGCATGGGATGATTCCAAAGCTGGAATAATTCCTTCAATTCTAGTTAACATTAGAAATGCATCAACTACTTCAGCATCTGTTGCAGAGTGGTATTTTATCCTTTTAGTATCTTTATAGTATGAATGCTCAGGTCCAACTCCTGGATAATCCAATCCTGCTGAAATACTATGTGTCTCTGTAATTTGACCTTCGCTGTCTTGTAGCAGATACGTCATCATTCCATGTAATACTCCTTTACTTCCAGCTGATAATGTCGCTGAATGCATTTTTGATTTTAATCCTTGACCTGCCGCTTCTACCCCAATAATTTCTGAATTTGAATCAACTAGTGGATAAAATGTCCCAATTGCATTAGAACCCCCACCAACACATGCAATTACTGTATCTGGAGCTTTATTGTTAATTTTCTTCATCTGTGATTTGATCTCATTTCCAATCACACTTTGAAAGTCTCTGACCATTACAGGATATGGATGTGGACCAACTGCAGATCCTAACAAATAGTATGTGTTCTCTACATTTGTAATCCAGTCACGAATTGCCTCATTAATTGCATCTTTGAGTGTTTTAGAGCCTGATTTAACTGGATGAACTTTACACCCAAGCATATTCATTCGAAGTACATTTTGTTTTTGTCTTATCATATCTCTATATCCCATGTACACTTCAGCCTTCATTCCTAATGCTGCACATGCCATTGCAGTTGCAACTCCATGTTGTCCTGCACCCGTTTCTGCAATAATCCTTTTCTTATTCATTTTCTTTGCAAGTAATGCTTGGCCTAGAGTATTGTTTATTTTGTGAGCTCCTCCGTGAAGTAGATCTTCTCGTTTAAGATAGATTTTACCCCCCCCTAATTTTTCTGATAAATTTTTTGCATAGTATAGTGGTGTGGGTCTTCCGGCAAAGACTTTAAGATAATAATCTAGTTCTTTTTTAAATTTTTTATCATTTTTAAATTTAATGTAATTTTCTTCTAATTCTTCAATTGCAGGAACTAGAGTTTCTGGAATATACTTTCCACCAAATTCTCCAAATCTACCATTTTTAGGATATTTCAATATGCATTCACCAATTTTTTTACTTGCTCTTCAATGTTATCACTTTTCATTATGCTTGAACCTATCAAAAATGCATCTGCACCACACTTTTTTAGATATTGAATATCTTCTGGAGTATTAATTCCACTCTCAGATAGTATTGGTCTTGATTTTTCTACTTCTGAAAGAATATTTTTAGTAGTTTTAAGATCAATTTCCAATGTATCTAAATTTCTATTATTAATTCCAATTAAATCTGCTTTTGTGTTTAATGCATTTTTGAGTTCTTGTTTTGTATGTACTTCTAACAAAATCTGTAATCCTTGTTTGTGTCCATAATCAATGAATTCATCAATATCTGAGAGAAATTTTTGATCAAATAATGATTGTATAACTAACATGTAATCTGCACCAATTTTTTTTGCAGCATCAATCTGAATTTTATCAATCATGATATCTTTCATGAGCATTGGTACATCTACTGCCTCTCTCACCTTCATGAAATACTCGGGTGAGCCATGAAATAGGTGTGGTTGAGTCAAAACTGATAGTGCTTTTGATCCCCCCGCAATCATTTGTTTTGCTATACTTACAGGATCCGTCAATGTCTTGATTTTACCTAAAGACGGTGATGCGAATTTTATTTCAGTTAGTAGTGTGGCATGTGGGTTTGTGTTAATTATTTGGATAAAATCTTTGGTTGATTTTTGTAAATCAGCTTCAACTTCATAAACCCCATCATCAATTGCCATCTGTGAATTGTTCACAAGTTTACGTAAAATATTTTCAGCCATCATTGATCTCCTTTAATTTTGATATGTCTCCTGTATCTCGTACAAATTTTTCTAATAATGAAAATGCTTTCCCACTTTTTATTGTGTTTAATGCCAATTCTACGGCTTCTTCAAAGTTTTTAGAAATATTTGCAACTATTAATCCTCCAGCAGCATTTAATGCAGTAGTTTCAATCATTGCCTGGTTTGCTGTATTGTTTAATACTTTTACAAATGATGTCATGGCGTCTTCTTTGGTTTTAATTTGAATGTCTTCTAAAGATGATTTATGCAAACCTACTACTTCGGGGTCAATTGCATTCATTAACACTTTATTATTTTTTAATATACACACACGATTAACTGCACTAGTGGAGAATTCATCCATACCGTCATCTGAGCGAACAGTCATAATATTTTCTGCTCCATTTCTTTTGAGAATTAATGGCAATCTATTCAAATACTCTGTAGAGAAAACACCTACTAGTTGGTTTTTTACTCCAACTGGATTCGATAGTGGTCCTAGTAGATTAAATGCTGTTCTTTTTTCTAATTGTTTTCTAGCTGCTGATACATGTCTCATTGCAGGATGAAACTTTTGTGCAAACATAAAACAGATGTTATGTTTTTGTAAAATGTCTGCAATTCTGCTGGGTTCTGAATTCAAATCATATCCAAAATATTCAAAAATATCTGCACTTCCTGAAACTCCTGAACTTGATTTGTTTCCATGTTTTGCAACTATTCCTCCAGATGCTGCCACCACAAATGATGCTGTAGTGGAAATATTGAATGTCTGGAGTTTGTCACCTCCTGTACCACACATATCGATGACTGTTCCTTGATTTTTAGCCTTAACTTTAAGTGATAATTCTTGCATTTTGTCAAGCATTCCCAATAATTCATCATCTGTCTCTCCTTTCTCTGCAAGATTTGATAGAAAGTCTGCATTTTCAGAATCGTTTGTTTTTCCCGATAGAATATCTATCATGACTTTGTTCATTTCATCATACGTAAGATCTGTCTTTTCTTGCAATTTTGAAATAATTTCTGAAATCATTTTGCTTTCTCCTTTACTTGATTTATGAAATTACCTAGAATTTTTTTCCCATCTTCGGTCATTATTGATTCTGGATGAAATTGCACTCCTTGAATGAGATATTTTTTATGTTCAATTGCCATAATCTCTCCATCATCTGCTGCAATAGCTATTACTTTGAGGATGTCTGGAATTATTGTTTTGTCTCCAACTAAACTGTGATATCTTGTTGCTCTAAATGGATTTTTTACATTTACAAATAATTTTGATTCTAAATGATTAACCGGACTGGTCTTTCCATGTCTTACACATCCCGCATTAGTTACCTTGCCTCCAAATGCATCTATGATTCCTTGATGTCCAAGACATATTCCTAAAATTGGTGTGTGTGGCCCTAACTCTTTAATGACCTCTGAACAAATTCCAAAGTATTTTCTGTCTTCAGGTGTTCCTGGACCTGGAGAAATTATTATAGCATCATAATTTTTTTCTTTAATTTGTTGTAATGTAATTTTATCATTTCTAATTACATCACACTCTACTCCTAGCTCTCCTAGATATTGTGCAATATTATACACGAATGAATCATAATTATCAATTATTAGAAATTTCAATTTGATGCCTCCTTTAATGCTTGAAGCATGGCTCCTGCTTTGTGTTCTGTTTCTTTGAATTCATTTACTGCAACAGAGTCTGATACTATGCCTGCACCTGATTGGACAAAGCCTTTATCATTTTCTATGAATATACTTCTAATTGCAATTGCAAAATCACAACACCCATTATATGAGAAATAACCTACTGCTCCGGCATATGGTCCTCTTGCCTCAGTTTCTAATTCATCAATAATCTCCATCGCTCTAACTTTTGGTGCTCCTGATACTGTCCCTGCAGGAAATACTGCTTGAAATGCATCAAACATGTCATTTTCAGGCGCTAAATTACCTACAATATGACTTACAATATGTTGAACATGACTGAATCGTTTTATCTCCATTAATGATTCTGGATGTACTGAACCGTATTTGCAAACCTTACCAATATCATTTCTACCTAAATCTACAAGCATTGTATGCTCTGCTAATTCTTTTTCATCGTGAATTAACTCTTCAGATAATGCTTTGTTTTTCTCCTCATCATCTGTAATTTTTCTAGTTCCTGCAATTGGGAATGTCTCTACTTTGTCGTCTGTAATTCTGACTAACATTTCAGGTGATGCACCTATGATTGTTTTTGAACCTTGCTTTAGATGATACATGTATGGAGATGGATTTAATTTTCTTAGCGTTTTGTATAATGTTAGATTATCTCCATTTGTGTCAAATGTAAATTTCCTAGATAATACTACTTGGAACACATCTCCATCATGAATATATTTTTTTGCCTTGTTTACAATTTCTGAATATTTTGACTCATTCATATTTGGTGTGACCTCACTTGCATGGAATTCTCCAAACGAATCATCACCCATTACAAGTTTATCAAATTTATTTTCATCGTGATAAAAGTAGAATAATTTTTCATGTATTTTATCATATAATATCCCATCATCATAAATTCCAAATTCAATTAATGGTTGTGTGGAACTATGTGAATCTTTAATGTCTTCTATCAATCGTATGGCATCATAGTTTACAATGCCTACTGCTCCACCAAGATATCGATAACTCTGATTATCTGATTTTCCTAACAGTTTTTTAAGTTCAGAAAATGGATCTGATGTTTGAATGGTTTGTGTTTTTCCATTTTTGATAATTTCAACTTTATCTGAATATCCTTTGAGAATAATTTTAGGATCAAATCCCATCACTGATGTTTCAGCTAGAACTTCAGGACCTGTAAGTGATTCAAATAAGAAAGAGTGTGAATAGTTTCTTGAAATTTTATTGTAAATTTGAAATTGGTTTTCAGATAAATCTAGCGGTATTATTTTTACTTGCGTCTTTCCAAAGGTGTCCACCCATAAACAAAATTTTGGTGGTTTATTATTTAAATTGATGAGATAACTCTGATCTGCCTAATTTTGTTTGAAATTGTTGATTACTTAGGCGTATGATTATTACGGTATAGTACGGTACGTTTATAGTGTAGTTGATCGTAGTATTCTCACAATGCAGGGGGCAAACCAAACAATCATTCACAAAATACAGATTCTAAAATCACAAACCCTCTTAACTTCCGTAAGTAATGTAGAGTGCTACATTTGTGGAAAAGGATTAGCAGATGGTCATAGTATTACTGCAAAAACATTACCAAATGGAATAGTTCTGTTTTGCGACGTTCATTATACACTACAATGAAAATCTGAAAAAAATTCCTTTGCTCCGTTTTTAGATAATTCTTTATTTTTGGTCTGACAATAATTTGTTGTAAATGTACATTTTGGACATCCTCCCCAACTCTTTTCTTCTTTTTGATTTTTGTCAGTTGGACAATCACAATCCTTTACTAGGGCATATCCTGTGTTGAGAATTTTTTCAAACTCATCATAAATGATTTTACTACATCCATTAAACCCATCTGAGGAATTGTCATAAATGTAAATTACCTCGTTTTCATAATATGCGTCAATATCACTTGATTCAGCTTTTGTCAGAATCTTACCTGCATTGACTAATACATGTGATATGGTGTGAATATTGGGGTCATTGACTATTGGACTTTTAGAATCTGAAATTGCTTTTGATATAAATTCTTGTGGAAGTATTATGCTTATTGCCGAATGTTTTGATTTCCAATGGAAATTTCTCCAACCTGACATGTTACCTCCGTTATGCATTGTGAATTTGTCTGCGGATTCATTGAAATTTCCTTTCATGTAACCTGTAATGGTTCTATCTAGTGAAATTATTCCATATCTCAATGAAATTTTTTTAGATTTTACATCAATATCTCTGTGAATTGCTTTGCCTTCTGATGTTTGAATGATTGATGTTTTTACAATCGGTGTTGTCATTTTCCCTTTTTCATTTGATCTTATCAGATATGCCCTTGCACCATTTTGAGATTTTATCAGTGAATTTACTTCATAGTTTTGTTTATTGAAATGATAAATTGCCTTTTGATGCAATTGATAGTATCCTATAGGAACTCCGCGGGTTCCAATTTTTCTTGAATTATAATATATTTCAATTTCGCCTGATGCTCCTCGGAGACTGACACTGTTTGCAAAGTCAAAAAATTGAGATTTATCTGATTTATCTGCAGATTGTTCTTCAATCTCTACTGATTCATCATGTTTCTCTGATATCATTGGATTTTCCTTGTTAATTGAAATTACATGGTCTTGTGAGAGATATTCCTCCATGTGGCGTGCAAAATAATGACATGCCGCATCATCTGGATCAAAAACACAGATGGCATAAGATTTCTGACCCATTCTTCCAGCTCGACCTATTCTTTGAATAAATGAATCAAGCTCGTTTTTAAATGCAGAAATTACTACATCTACATGTCCAATGTCTATTCCAAGCTCCAATGTTGGTGTACATGATAGAACATCAAGTTCTCCTGATTTCATTTGAGATTCATAAAGTTTCCTGTCCCTTTGATCTAAACCGCCTCTATGAATTTGAATTCTAATTCCACTATTTGCTTCTTCAACATTTGATGCAAGAAATTCTGCATCATTATGGGAGTTACTAAACACTAATTGCGTTGAATTGTTTTTGTAACAAATTGATGAGAGCATCTCCATAGTAGTTCTTTGTTTAAATTTTCTAGGCATTATGAAAAACATATGCATATTTTGTTTTCGTCTGAATTCACTTTTGATGTATGTGAATGAATCTTCAGGTAAATCAAACATATTTGAAAAAAATTCTTTTGAATTATCCAGAGTCGCAGACGATCCTACAAACTGCACTTTTCCCATGTACCTTTTCATTCTTTTAAGAACGTGATACACGTTAGAACCATGAAAACTAGTATAGGAATGTGCTTCATCCATTACTATAATTTTTGCATTTTTGAATAATTCATTCCATTTTTTATCTTGTAAAATTAGATGATAATTGATAAAATCAAAATTTGTTGCAATGATTAATGATTTCTGATTTGCATCGGAGATTATCATGTTCTTGTAATCTGTACTTTGACCTCCATGGATTGAATAGACTGTCATTTTGTCGGCTAACTTGCACTTTTGAATCAAATCTGAGATTTTAGATACCTGGTCATCAATTAAGGCATTAAGTGGATACACGAGTAATGTAAAAACTCCTGGAGTTGGATTCTCTGAAATTTTCTGTAAAATTGGAATTACAAATGCTTCTGTTTTTCCAGAACCTGTAGGTGCAGAAATAATGGAATTATCGCCATTTAGAATTGCTCTAATTGATTCTTCTTGAAATGGCAGCAGTCCAGTAAATCCATATTTTTCTAAACCCTTGATGATGTTTTCAGATAGTATATCTTTTAGAGTTTCAATTGGAATTTTTTCAGCTTCTGGTGAGATTAATCTTTTATAATGAATCAGTGCAAGTGACTCTTCCTTGTGTCCCTGAATGATTTCTCGAATTATTGGGTCATTATCAATTAATGATTTTGGAATTTTGGAAATATCATATAACATACTTTGAGGTAATGGAATTTTATTTTCTTGTTCTTTTGGTTTTACTTTTACATATTTTTTAATTTCATCTGGATAGTATCTAATTCCTGATTCAGTAAGGCCTTCACATCTATGTGGTTCATCCGTCCTTGAATCAATAGGGATGAACTTTCCACTATCTGATTTGAATCCCTCATCCCAGTAAATTTCTGCACCACAACTTTTGGAGCATTGTTTTGTTTTTCCAGAATAATTTACACCATAAGTTGGCATTTTTATCATAATTTTTTCGGGATTACATTTTGGACAAACCCACTGGCCTCCAACATCCTCATAACTTTGAACAAGTCTCGACTCACAGTTAGAACAAAATTTCATGAATGAATTTTTAGACTGAATTACCATTAATGAAC
>JAPFBP010000036.1 GCA_029250275.1 Candidatus Nitrosopumilus sp.
ATCGTATTACCCTTCCATGAAGACAAAAGAATTACTGTATCGAATTTTGGCTTACAATTGTCACAGAATGTGTCTAATTTCTGTTGTTTTGCAGATGATTTCTAGGTAGCCAAAACTCAAATATCTTTTAATATGACAAATCGACCTTTAGGAATTAGTCACTAATGTCTGAATCCACTGAAAAAAAATTAGATGTAACTGGATTATTTTGTCCTGAACCTGTGTTTAGAACAAAAATCGAAATTGAAAGAATGCAAGTAGGTGAAATCATAACTGTCTCTGCTGATGATCCAGCAGCTGAAGATGATATTTCAAGATGGGTTACAAGAAACGGTCATGAATTATTAAATCTGTCAAAAGATGGTGAAACCATTACATTCAAAATCAAAAAGGTGAAATAATCTAAATTATAACTACTGTTACTGATACAGGAGAAATTTTGAAGAATCTGCAAAACCTGATTTATTTTTAAAACGTAAAAATGTTGTAGATGATTGGGTTTCTGTTGATAATGATGAGGGCATTTTCAGTTGTAAAAGATGTATTTGCTAAAGATGGACTTTTGATTAGTCTTTCTTCTGCTGTTGTATACACATGCATGAAAAAATATCCTATTGAGGGAGATGTATATGTGGTGGGTATTTTTACTAATAATGGAAGGAAATTCAAAAGTGTTTATGCATTTCAAAATGTAATGACTGAAGAAGAATTTGATAATTGTTTTAAAGATGCAAAACACATGTCTGAATTAGCATATTGATAATCATTCAAGAATTTTTTTCAAATACTTTTCATAAAATTCTCTAAATGTTGTATTCATATCCATTTCATGTCGTAAACATTTGTTACTTTGTTCGGTGATTTGATTTTTAACTTCTTTACTCCATAGACTTTGCTGTCTATCTTTAGAGTCTATTATTGATGGATTTTCTTTAATTTTCTCCATAGTCACTGACAGTGCTGTACTTAATTGTATGAATTTACTAATACGTAAAAGAAACATTTGTGATTCTTCACTGTTTACCAAATTCATCATTGAATGAGCTTGATTATAATATTCTAAACCTCTTTCATTATATTTTTTAAAATCTTTCATTCGTTTTTGCCAATATTCTTTGGTCACTTTTTCTTCAATTTTGTAACTGAATTGAATTTCTCCTAACTCCATTCCTGTCTTAGATAGTTTTTCACTATATTTTTTAGCTGATTTTTTTAGATTTTCTGGATCTTGACTCATCATTCTTGGTTTTTTATCTCACAATAAAGAGTTTAGATTTTTAATGTATTCCATTTTTTTTCAGATTCTTTTGAGTAAAATAACATACATTCCTCACAGAATGAATCCCATTCAGTAATTTCTGATTTTTCAAAATACTTTACAGACCATTCGTATGTAGGTTCTTTTCTGTATTGAAATTGTTGAATTGTATAGATATCTTTCTGGTGAAATTTATTTAGACATTTTTTACATTGAGCATTTTTCATTATTGCTTATCTGCATTTTCAGTGAGATATTTATCTACATCAATTGCTGCCATACATCCAAAAGCTGCTGCTGTAACTGCTTGTCGATAACTTCTATCATGTACATCTCCTGCAGCAAATATCCCTTTCATATTGGTATGAGTTTTATTTTTTAATACAATATACCCTTCAGCATCTAAATCAATTTGATCTTTGAACAGTTGCGTGTTTGGTACATGTCCAATTGCAACAAACAAAGCTTCTGCATTCAATGTACTCTCTTCATCTGTTTTCAAATTCTTTAAAACTACTTGTCTCATTTTTTGGTCTCCTTTAATTTTAGTTACGGTTGTATCAAAAATAAATTTTATTTTTTCATTGTTTAATGCTCTTTCTTGCATGACTTTACTTGCACGCAATTTATCTCTTCTGTGAACTAGGTGAACTTTTGTAGCAAATTTTGTGAGAAATGTTGCTTCCTCAATTGCAGAATCTCCGCCACCTGAAACAACTATCTCTTGATTTTTAAAGAATGGTCCATCACAAGTTGCACAATATGATACTCCTTTACCTGCAAATGCTTCTTCACCTTCTATTCCAAGCTTTCTTGGATTAGCACCTGTCGCAATAATTACTGCACGACATTCAAATTCTTCTGATGCTGTTAAAACTTTGAATGGCTCTCGTCTAAAATCTACATCTACCACCACATCATCAATAATGGCCGTGCCCATTCTCTGTGATTGTTTTCTCATGTCAATCATCAAATCAGGACCCATTATTCCATTTTCAAATCCAGGATAGTTTTCAACTTCTGTTGTGTTGACTAGTTGACCTCCTGGAAGTAATCCTGATAAAATTAAAGTGTCGTATCCTGCTCTTGAACAGTAAATCCCTGCTGTATATCCTGAAGGCCCTGCACCGATAATTATTACATCAAATTTTATTTTAGTTTTATCTGATATTTTGGCTTCATCGTCTCTTGTTTCAAGAACGGCTGTTCCTGCATCCCCTGACATCATAATGGTTATGGTCTTAATTTCAATAATTTAAGTGAATATCCCTTTTGATTACTCATTTTTCATTCTTAAAAGAATTTGATCACAAATTCTCCGCATTTCTGAATCTGATCCAACACTAGAAATTTTTACAATATCTGTAGTTGTTATGATTCCAACAATTTTGTCATTTTTTTTAACTGGAAGTTTATGAATTAATTTTTCTTTCATTAATTCTGATGCTTCCCAAATTGTTTCTTCTGAATCAATTGTAATTAAAGGTGATGACATCACTTCTTTAATTTCTGTAAATAATGGTCTTCCCTCTGCTACAATTTTTGTTACAAAATCCCTCTCTGTAATTATTCCAATTGGATTGTTGTTATCAGTTACAATTACACAACCTATAGATAATTTTTTCATGTATTCTGCAGCTTCTTGTAGTGATGTCGATTTGTCTAAACTTAGTAGATTTTTACTCATCACATCATTTACAAATGTACTGTTCATACTCTGTATTTTTCCCCAATTATATGAGATAAATTCTAAATTATCATGACTGAAAATCAACTAAGGTAATCACGGTATTCTTATAAATTCAAAATTTATTTTACAATAATATGGTAGTTAAAACAAAGAAAATTCTTGTACCTCTTGATGGATCAAAAAATTCCATTCGTGGTTTAGACATGGCTATACATATTGCCCGACAATCTCAAGGTGTAATTGTTGCATTAGCAGTAAAAACAGTACCTGGAATATATGCAATACATCCACTTGGATTCTTGGATTTTAACTCAATGGTTGAAGTAAAAAAATTACTTGGTGAAGCCAAAGTTAGAGCTGCCCAGAGAGGCATTGATTTAACAGGAAAAGCGATTGCCGGAGATCCGGGATACGACATAGCAAGATTTGCCAACAATCCCAAAAATAAAATTGATATGATTGTACTTGGAGCACGTGGGAGAAGTTATGCTAAAGAAATTTTCTTGGGAAGTGTTTCTAACTATGTTTTACACAAGTCTAAAAAACCTGTATTGATAGTGAAATGACTAATAGTTTTAAAAAAATTCTTGTTCCAATTGATAGTTCCATATATTCAGAAAAGTGTTTGGAACGTGCATGTGAACTTGTTGATGCATTTAACTCTAAACTTATTTTAATATATGTTGTAGAAAAGTCACTTACGATTAATTTACTAGATCGTAAAGAGTATCTCAATATTATTCGAAAATTTGGAACTAGAATATTAGAAAAAGTAAACGAAAAACTTTCAAAAAAAGGAATCATTGCGAAAATTTTCTTAAAAGAAGGAAATATTGTTAATTAGATTGAGTAAATTACAAAAAAAGAAAAATGTGATCTTATTGTTGTTGGAAATAAATGATTAGGTTCTGTGTCTAGATTTTTTCTTGGACGTGTTTCCAACAAGATTTCACCGTCTTCTTTTTGTTCAGTTCTGATAGTAAAATAGAATTAATTTGCTAGCGTATTTACAATATCTGATTTTGTAATTATTCCTACTAATTTTGAATTTTTTACCACTGGAAGACCACTGATATTATATTTGATCATTTTGATAATAGCTTGTTTTACTTCTTTATCTGCATCTATTGTAATGGGGTTTGTTGACATAATGTCTGTGGCATGAAATGGAAACAGATAACTCATTTGATTTGAATGTGTTTCTTCTAATCCTTTTTTAAATTTGTATTCTTGAACTTCTTTTGGATCTGCTGATTCTGCAATCCATTGAGGAATCTTCGCAGGCACAAAATCTCTGAAAGTTACTATCCCTACGGGTTTTTGATTTCTTTTAATGATGACTCTGGAAATTCCATACTTGATCAACAAACTTTCTATGTATAATATTGGATCACTTGGTGTAGATGTTATTACTTTATTCGTCATTATTTTTGAAACTTTGATTGAATCTGAACCTCTTGTAAGGAATGCTTTTGCAAGATTTGTTTTTGTTACAATTCCTTCAATATTTTTATTTTTATCCAGTATTATCACTAAACTAATTCTATGTTTTTTCATCAATTTTGCACATTTTTGAACTGAATCCTCTCTAGTGAGAGTAAACAATTCTCTTGGTTTGAAATCTCTGGCTTTTACAGATTCTATTGGGGTTGTACCCAATTGATAAATTTTTTTTGCAATATCTTTTTCAGTTATTACTCCCATTGGACTGTTTTTATTTACAACTATCACTTGTTTTACTTTATGTTTTAATATTGACTCTCTTACCTTCATGAGTGTTGTATTAGGGTTAACTGTAATTGGCTTTATCATTAATCCTGATAATTTTAAATTTTTTACATCCATTATAGGACTCTTTCATATTTTTGATAAATATGTCATTAACAATACCATGTATGAAAATCATATTTGATAATAATTAGAAGCCTATTAAGTTCCAGTTGTATGGATTGTGTATGACTGAAAAAGTTCCTTTATTTGTAATTGGTTTGCCAAAAGACGAACCAGCTAATGAGATACTTTCATCTAAATTTGGTGGTTCATTAGAGAAAGTTCAACAAGTATTGTCTCATATTATTGAAGCAAAAATTGCAATAGAATTTCAAAACCCTGAGGGTTCTAGAACTCATTATGATGCTACTGCTACTGTTAAAACCTCAAAAAATCAACTTATCTACACTGCTTCAGGTTGGGATATTCTAAAAATCGCTGATGAACTATGTAGAAAATTAGAGGGTGAATTATCTAAGCATGATCATAATCGTCAAAAAGAAAGTATTCGTAAAATGGAATATTGAAATTGTTTAAAAATATCTTAGTTCCTTTTGATTTATCTGTTCAATCTACAAGATCCTTTAAGGTTGCGTTAGATCTTGCTAAAAATTATAATTCTAAAATAACATTGCTTACCTGTCTTGAAGGTGATACATGGCATCACAAATATTATGATGCAAGAGCTGATTCTGAACTAATTAAAAAACAAAAAAAAGCAACAAAAGAACATCTTGAAAAATTAGAATCTCTTGCAGATAAAAATAATGTTTCAATTAAATCTCAAATATTGACATCAAAATCAGTAGTTAATGATATTGTAACTTTTGCAAAATCTAGAAAACATGATCTTATCGTAATAGGGTCTCATGGTAGAACTGGTTTTGATAAATTACTTTTAGGCAGCGTTGCAAATGGTGTATCGCAAAAATCGACATGTCCTATTCTGATTGTAAAATAAATAAAATGTGGTATAATTGATTTCAATTGTGGGTAGTGGCAGAGTTGGTGCATCTATTGCATTTCTTTGTGTATCTAATGCGTTAGATGATGTTTTACTTGTGAATCGAAACAAGAACAAGGCAATTGGCGAGGCATTAGATATTGCAAATGCAATTCCTGAAAATTCTAAATTTTCTATTCATGGAACTGATGACTATTCTCAAATATCTGGCTCTGATATTGTTGTGATTACTGCAAGTGTTGGTGTTTACATGAAAGATAGAACTGAAAATATTGTATTGCAGGTAAAGATGATAAAAGAAATTGCACAAAAAATTAAACAGTATTGCCCATCTACAATAGTTTTGATAGTTTCTAATCCTCTTGATGTTTTAACTTATTTTTTTCAAAAAGAAAGTGATCTACCTCGATTCAAAGTCATTGGCATTGCATCTAGTCTGGATACTAGTAGATTTCGTTATCTTATATCTGAAACACTATCTGTTCCACAATCTTCTATTTACAATGCTCTTGTTTTAGGCGAACATGGTGATTCTATGGTTCCAGTTTTCTCTGGTGTCACTGTCGGAGGCAATCCTCTTTTTTCTATGATTGACAGTAGAGATTCTATCACTGAAGGTGTTCGAAGTTATTGGAAAAAATTGAGATCCTTTAAGAGTAGATCTCAATTTGGTATTGCCAAAAACACATTTGATGTCATTGATTCTATCTTACACAAAAAAGAAATTACAATTCCTGCATCTGTGGTTCTTGAAGGCGAATATGGGGAAAATGATGTTGCTATGGGTGTGCCTGTAAAAATTGATCAAAACGGTATATGTGAGATACAAAACGTAAAACTTGATGATACAGAATCCTCCTTTCTAAAAAAATCATCTGAAAAGATTCGTAATTATATTAAATCTATTCATACTTGATTTCTTAACTCTTTTAGATTTTCTTGATGTTTGTCACAAAGTTTTTTATTTTCAATTTGTGAGTAAAACAAATCTTTTTGCCAATGAGCATTGAATAATCTACATTCCTTTTTCTCACAAAATGCTTCTCCTGTTTCATAGTACATTATAGCTTGTAACACATATCCTTCTGTAATATCACTTAATCTTGAATCGTGATATTCTAAAAATTCTCCTTTGTATTTTTTTTTAATTTCTTCGATTTTTCCTTCTGAAAAATTTGTCATTAAATCTAAATAGTATTGTTTAGGTTTTGCTGGAGCCTCTATGATTCCTGTCGTTGAAATTATTGTGGGATTAGCACTGATCAATGCTCTAGCATGATATCTGAAATCATCATTATCAAATGTTGCAGTAAGCTTGGTTGTAAAAATTATGTGTAATGTGTCATCTGTAATTGAAATGTTTTCTGCAATGATATTTTGTAATTCAAACCCATCATACAATGTCATTACATCTTGCTCAGATGTGTCTAGGTTTTCTTTTTCAATTTGAATTTCTTTCTGTGTTGGAATGTGCTTTTTAAATTGTTTTTTTAAATCAAAAATTTGGGTTGATGCTATTTTTTCAAATATTTTATCTTCTAAACTTTCAAAAAAAGCATCTTTTATCTCGACTCTGATTTGAAATATTTCTATGATGAATTGTTTTATTTTTTCTATCTGAATCTCAGGAACTGTAGGTTCATTGTATAGGATAATTTTAGAAATTTTCACTAAAAGATTTACTAGCTTAATTGCTTATCTTTCTAACTCTTTAATTTTCTGAGCTGTAATTTCTGCTGCTTTCTTTCCAGAGTATAACATTGAACCAAAAGTTGGTCCCATTCTTGCCAATCCATATGTTTCAGTTACTGACATTCCTGCGGCAATTAATCCTGGGTATACTTCACCTGTTTTGTGAACTACGTGTTCTTCACCATCGTTGACATGCATTGGTTCCATTCCTTTCCATTTTGCTAAGCCTCTATCTACAAGTCTTTTTACAGCAACTGAATCATGACCTGATGCATCTATGACTATTTTTGCTTCAAGTGCAATTGGATCAACACAAGTAATGTTACGTGGTAATGCTGAAACTGGCATCCAATTAACAACAACTCCTGTAACCCTGCCATTTTTCAATACGAGATCATCAAATTTAGTTAATTGAAGGAATTTAACACCTGCATCACATGCTGCTGCAATTAATTTTGATACTGCATGTGGACCTGGTGTTAAGTATAATCCATTTGCAACTTTTTTGTATGGAATGCCTAATTCATCCCAGAATTTTTGTGCTGGTTCTCTAACTGTAACTGGATTCATCATGTATCCTCCTAACCAGTAACCGCCACCTAGGTAGTTGTTTTGTTCGATAACTAAAACCTTGTAACCCATGTTTGATAGTTCTCTGCTAGCTGTTAATCCTGCAGGACCTGCACCAATAATGATGACATCTGATTCTGCTCTGTCAATTAATACATCATGAAATTCATTTGCAATTGCACGTGTAATTTCAACTTCACGTACGTCTGTAAAAATTTTTTCTGATTGTTCTGCAATAGTTGCTTTTTGCATGAAGATGTTGCGTTTTGTGAACAATTAATACTTTCCCACATCTTATTTTGAAAAATTAGGTAATACTAATTATTCTGTAATTTTACCTCTAAATAGAAATAGGAAAATTTTGTACTTTAAAGAAAATATCACTCCTAAAATCTCCGAATATTAAAAATTTATATCCAAACTAAAAGAAATTTGATTATATTGACAATATCTGATTTAAAACAAACCATACCTGATTCTATAAAACCCAAAATAAATTGGTCCAGAATTGAGGAGGCTGATGATTTTGCAAAAACTGTAAAATTATTCCGTCAAGGAAAATATGCTGAAGATAGTTTTAGACGTTATAGACTTCAACATGGTGCGTATGGAACTAGAATGACTAATGACTATGCCATGGTTAGAATTAAACTCCCTGCAGGCGAAATTTATCCTGATCAAATTGAAAAAATATCTCAATTAAGTGAACAATACTCTATAGGTAGTGCACACTTTTCCACTAGAGAAAATATTCAACTCCACTGGATAGTTCTTGAAGACGTTTCTGAAATATTTCGTGGTTTAGCTGAAGTAGGATTAACTTCTAGAGAAGCATGTGGTAATTCTGTAAGAAATGTAATGTGTAGTCCTTTATCTGGAGTTTGCCCTGCTGAAGAATTTGATTCAACTCCTTATGCACTTGCAACTGCAAGATTCTTTTTAAGAAATCCTATGGCTCAAAATTTACCTCGCAAGTTTAAATTTAATTTTACATGTTGTGAGAAACATGGAATGGTTAGAATGGTTGATGTGGGGTTAATTCCACAAATCAGAAACATTGACGGAACTCCTCAAAGAGGTTTTAAAATTTTCCTTGGCGGTGGATTGGGAAATAGATCATTTGTTGGACATCAGTTAGAAGATTTTACTTCTGAAGAAGATTTACTTTATACTTCAATTGCTGTTGTGAGAATATTTGATAGACTGGGTGATAGAAAAAATCTTGCCAGAAATAGAATGAGATATTTGGTAAATGATATGGGTTGGGATAAATTTCAAAACCTTGTATTAAAAGAAAGAGCTGTTGTTAGAGCTACACAGTCAGTCGTTACTCAACTAGAAGTTGATAAAACACCAAACGTGATCAAAAGACCTGTTCGAATTTCTAATGAAAATGGGGGAGAAATAATTCCTGATGGATATGCTAGATGGCTAAAAACTAACACCGTAAAGCAAACACAAGAAGACTATCGTTCAGTATTTCTTACTCTTGAAGCTGGTGATATTACGGCAAGTCAGCTTCATGGATTATCTAATATTATTCGTAACTTTTCATCTGAAGGTATGGCTAGATCTGGATTTGAACAAAATCTTGCATTACGATACGTACATGAAGATGATTTACCTAACTTGTATTCCAAACTCATTGAGATTGGATTGGCAAAATCAGGTGCTTTAACCATGACTGCTCCAATTGGGTGCTCTGGAACTACTTCTTGTAATCTTGCATTGACTAATTCACATAGACTTGCAAAAGAAATCCAAAGAAAGTTCCTGGAACTAAAACTGGATGAAGATGATGACCTTAGTGATTCTTCAATTAAGATTAGTGGATGTCCTAATTCATGTGCTCAACACGGTATTGCAACCCTTGGATTCTTTGGCGGTGGTGGACATGTTGGAAAGGACATGTATGCTAATTATCAAATGTCCATAGGTGGCCGTTCTGATGGTGACACAATGTTGGGCCAAACTCTTCTTAGAATTCCTGCAAAACGAATAATTCCAGTAATTCTCAAGGTAATTGAAATTTTTAAAGCAAATAAAAAATCTGATGATACTTTGAAATCTTGGATTCATAGAGTTGTAAATGGAAATGAGGATTCAGAAATTAAATCACTTGTTGATATTAAAAAAATATTGGAACCATTAGTTATTCCTCCAACCATTGAAGAAGACCCTGACTTTTACTTGGATTATGGAAGTGATACAAGTTATCATACAAAGACTGGAAAGGGTGAATGTGCTGCTTGACAAATTTAGGTAAAATCACAACTGATGTAGACACTTTACGTTCAGAAATACGAGACAAGAGTGTTAGAGTAATTGATGTTCGAAGAGAAGTAGATTACAAACAAGATCATATCCCAACTGCTGTAAATTTACCTCTGGCCAATCTTTTATCTGATGATAGTCCTGAGCGTGTTTTGAAACTTATAAATTCTATGGGAATTGATGATGAAACTTCTGTTGTGGTTTATGATGATACGTTTGGTGCTTTAGCATCAAGAGTTGCATGGACTTTGGAGTATTTGGGACATTCAGATGTAACATTACTTGAAACTACCTACAGTCATTGGAAATCCCTTGGATTGGAAAATGACTCTATTGTCCCTGAAGTTCAAACTAGAGAACACTCTATGAAATTACACCCTGAAATTTTAGCAACTTCTGATTATTTGGAAAATGCTAAAACTAGAGATGATGTGATTTTAATTGATAATAGGGAAAGGCTAAATTTTCTTGAACAACATATTCCTGGTGCAATCAGCTTACCTTATCGTACTTTAGCATCCAATGATAAAATTTTACGCTCAAAAGAGGATATGAAACGATTATTGGATAATCGTAGAATTACAGGGGATTCTGAAATTATTACTTATTGTGGTAGTGTGGGGACTCTTTCTGGATTGGCATACTATGCCCTAAAATCAGCAGGATTGCCAAACGCAAAACTATACGCTCGTTCTTTCAAAGAATGGAAAAATCTTGAAAAGCCTACTGAAAAACAAAAAGATGCTAATTACTGGGATTTATCTGCTGAATAATTAAGAGATTTGGTCTCTGAGTTTTTTTGTTACTGTTCCTTCAATATTATTAAATAGAATAATCATTCTCTCTTTATTTTCAATTAGATAATCTACTCCTCTATCTTTTAATCTAATTTTCCATAATCTAATTTCTCTATGTTCATCAAAGAAAGTTTCTATCATTTGTTCACCTGATTTTGTTGGGTCTATGAATTCATCAAAGATTTCAATTGTTTTATCTACATCTTCTCCTTCTATTGCTTCTTTAACTGAATGAATTGATTGACTAAGTTCTTTTAAATTTTTAAATGGTCTTGGTAATGTTTTTTGGGTAATTCCAAACAATCCTCTCTTCTCTTTACCTAGTTTTTCTGCAATGTTATCTGCAAGATCATAAATTGGTATCTTACTTAATCCATCACGTTTTTCATTTTGTACAATTAATCCTTTTTCTAATAATTTTTTCAAAGCTGTTTCAGCGTCAATTCTATCTAGAAATGTCGTCCATACAATTGCACCTATTGTATGGTATCCTTGTCTAACTGATTCTAAAACTACAACTTCTTCAATTCTTTTGAATCCGTCTTCAATTCTAACATTCATGAAGTCTTTATCTCTAATTGATCTCCGGGCATTTTTAACATCAATTTCTATGGATTGTTTTAGAGCTTCCAATGCTTCTGGAACTTGATTTAACAATGATAGGAAACATGCTTGGTTATACCGTGCCATTCCGTATGTTGGATCTGATTCAATTGCTTTTTGAACTGCATCTAATGCTTTGGAATAATTCTTTTGTTCATAATGTACTAATCCTTTGAGATTCCAAGCTTCTGGATTTGTAACATCTATCTCTAGAATTTTATCATATATTTTCAGAGCGTCTGCATGTTCATCTAGGTGGAATTTAGCATATCCTATTTTCATCAAAGTTTCTATATTATCTGGGTCAATTCGTAATGCTTGCTCAAACATCTCTATGGCTTCTTCTAGTTTTTCATCTGCCATCAAATTGATTCCTTTTTTAAATAATTTTTTACGATTGTAATCTACATCCACTAAACTTCTTTCTTGCGGAATTATTTTTCCTATTTTCGATTCCTCTATTTCCTTTGATTTTTTCGCAAATAGTTTCTTCACAGCTCAAATTACCCTTTTATCTAGATAAATATCAATCTTAATTGAGCCTACTACTGTCAACATTGAATTTGAAATAGATTTTAGCGATCTAAATATAGAAATACTTGAAATATCTACAATCGATTGTGTCATCTCAGCCACGATTGGAGATTCAAGGACAAGCACCTTTCAAACAATCAGGTGTCTATGAAGTTCAAATTGTAGTTACTGATAGTAAACCTTCTGAAGATAACATTTGCACAAAACAATTTTCGTCTTTATGGCGTGGGAATTTTCATCTTAGGGTAAAGGATGGAATATTTTCTGAAACTCTTGGTTCTCCTACAAACCCTCTTCCTTCATCAATTAATAATCTTGATAAAGTTTGGATCGTTGTTACTGATTTATTCTCTTCATCATATACTGTATTTGATATTTCTCTATCTAGAACTACATCACGTTCTGAAACAAAATCTGATACAACATCTGAAACAAAAACAATTACTAATAATCAAAAACCTACACGCTATACAAAAACAAATGTTGTTGAAACATTTGGCACACATGGTGACAAAGGTCAGTCTGGTCCACCCGGCACACATGGTGACAAAGGTCCACCAGGTCAACAAGGACTTATGGGTGACAAAGGTCAAGAAGGTCCAAAAGGTCAATCCGGTGACAAAGGAACACATGGTGACAAAGGTCAACAAGGCGATAAAGGAATTACTGGAGATAAAGGAATTACTGGTGATAAAGGAATTACTGGTGATAAAGGCGATAAAGGCGATAAAGGAATTACTGGTCCACTCGGTGACAAAGGAGAAAAAGGTTCAACTGGTCCACTCGGTGACAAAGGTCCTACCGGACTTAAAGGACCACTCGGTGTTCCTGGTGACAAAGGTTCAACCGGATTAATTGGTGACAAAGGATCTTTTGGATTAAGAGGTGTTCCTGGTGACAAAGGTGATAACGGTCCTCAAGGTACATTTGGCGATAAAGGATTAACTGGCCCACTCGGTGTCCTTGGTGACAAAGGTCCTACCGGATTATCTGGAGTACAAGGAGAAAAAGGAATTCAAGGTAGTCATGGCCCACTCGGTGACAAAGGTCCTACGGGTATGGTTGG
>JAPFBP010000037.1 GCA_029250275.1 Candidatus Nitrosopumilus sp.
CTTTAGAAGTAAAATTGTTATAGTAATTACATTAGTTAAAATCATGCAATATTTTCAAGCTTTAAAATTAGGTCAAAAAAGAGTAGCCACAGCAAGAGAATACCTCAATACACTAACAAATGGTAAAGCCATGCCTGCATTGGCACTAATAGATACCAAATCTAATGTGTGGGAGCCAGTAGGGGAAGAAAATCTATATGCATTTGTAGATGAATCAGCAGGTTTTGTGTTAACTGACAATAGTGGTTATATTCTTGCTCTAGTGGATAAAACGGGTTCATCTAAAACAATAGTTCAGGGAGTAACTACACAACAAAAGGAGATATTGGAAAAAGCATTTCAGAATGATAATATTCTAAAATTTGAAGGTAAAGTAATCTTACCTGTATAGTCTCAAGAAAAAAACGTAAGCTTTAGTTATGATATAATTTACAAGTGTATTATGAGTAAATTTTCTCAAGAAATTGAGGTTGGAGGTCACTTAATTGATTCCTCCATTTTGACTAAGATCTTTGATAAAATAATGGATTTGCAAGGGGAATTCCAAGTGCAGGAAATAGAAATTGGAAAAAGGAAAAAAGACCAATCATTTGCCAGATTACAAGTTACAGGGAAAAACCAAAAACATCTAGATGAAATTTTACAAACTGTTTATCGTTTAGGAGCAGTATCAAAAATCCAACAACAAATCACATTAAAAAAATCACCAAAAAACAATGTAATGCCAGATAATTTTTACAGTACAACCAATAATCACACCCATGTTTTTTATAAAGAAAAATGGATTTCAGTAGAAGATATGATGATGGACAAATGTATTGTTGTTAAAGGTGATAGAGCATTCTGTGTCCCAGTAAGAGATGTAAAAAAAGATGATCAAATAATAGTAGGAGAAAAAGGAATCAAAATCACACCACCAGAGCGTCCAAGAGAAGGTGTCAATGTTTTTGAATTTATGGGGAGTTCAAGCTCTAGTGAAAGACCAACTCAACACATTGCAAAACAAGTTGCAGATGACATTTACCTTACAAAAAAGAAAGGAGGAAAAATCATCATTGTAGGAGGTCCTGCAATTGTACATACGGGTGCAGATGATTCCGTTGCTGAACTGATTAGAACAGGATACATTGACGGGGTCTTGGCAGGAAATGCATTGGCAGTACACGATATTGAATATGCCACGTTAGGCACGTCCTTAGGGATGAATATACATGATGCAACATTAGCATATCATGGACATAGAAATCATATGGATACAATCAATGCAGTATTCATGGCAGGTTCAATTGCAAATATGGTAAAATCCAAGAAATTGACTAAAGGTATAATGTATGAATGTATAAAAAATAAAGTTCCATTTGTTTTGGCAGGCTCTATTAGAGATGATGGACCATTACCTGATGTGATCACAGACGTGACTCAAGCTCAAAGGGAATACAAAAAAATTTTAAAAGATGCAAGTATGGTTATTATGATTTCAACAATGTTGCACTCTATTGCAACTGGAAACATGCTTCCTGCAAATGTCAAAGTAATTGTTATTGACATCAGTCAACCAACAGTAACAAAACTTATGGACAGAGGAACATGGCAAGCATTGGGAATTGTATCTGATGTTGGTGCATTTTTACCAATGGTTGCTCAACAATTAAGAAAAAAGAAACAATCCAGACATTAATCTAGGATGTATTACTTTTAATCCACTTTCATCTACTGTGGGATGAATTTATTCACTGTTTAATACCTCTAAGTTTGGTGACTTGAATTGATCTCTCCATAGTTTCTTGATTTCTTGTATGTCTTAATTGAATTACTCCCGATGATACAACCCATTCAGGTGGAATTTGTATTCATTAACTATCTCAGATAACAATAGAAATGAAACCACATAGATTTCAAGTGCTTGTGCCAATCATTGTAGTCCTTGTCTGGTATTAAATTCATCAGAATATTGCATTTCTAAAACAGTAACTGTGTAAATTATGATTCTTTTTGCCTCCACTCTCTTTATGCTGCTGAGTATGAGTTTAGTCAAATGTTCAAATGGGATTTGCTCTCATCTGTACAGAGAATCATCTATTCCAATGTCCTCATCCACAGATTTCCAAAACCATTCTAGATCATTTTTTGCTTTATGAGATAATTCATCAAATGAGGATAGATTATGTTTTTTCATGAATTTGTAAATATTTGATTCTTGAATTTGTTTTTCAGTTGGAATAAATTCAAAATCAGACAACGTTTAATTTTTAATCTTCAATAGGGTAAATTTTTTTTTTGTTATGAAATATCAATTCCCAGTCGTCTGGCACAGGCAATTGCAGATTTACCAGTATCCTCATCAATTCCAACTTTCTCTAGTTTTTGAGTCCATTCAGTTTGAGTACCCATTGTATTTTCACGATAATATGCTCTCAAAATTGTGCCTATTTCAGTATCCAATCTATTTCTAGTAGCATCATTCATTCCAGCTTGAAGAAGAGTTGCATCTGACGTTGCCAAAATTTTAATAAACTCTATATTTTCCAAGGATAATTCAGTCATCAAACACCAATCTGTTTTTTCAATAAATCTAAAGTTAACCCAGGGTCTGCTTTCCCTTTAGTTTTCTGCATTACTTTACCTACCAAATAATTGATAGTTTGAGGATTTGATTTTGTTTGTTCAACTGCCTGAGATTCTTCTGAGATAACTAGAGTAATTATTTCAGATAATTCAGATACATCTGATACATTACCAAGATCAAGTTCTGAAATAATAGTAGACAGGTCTTTACCTGATTTTAAAATTTCATGTAATGCATTTTTAGATGAATTTCTAGAAACTTTTCCAAATTGAATTGCATCAGCAAGGTCTCTAAGATGGGTAGAAGTAAATTTTGATGCCTCTCGTTTTTCTCTAGTATCAACTAATCCCATTAATTCAGTAGTAATAATATTTGCAACCTCTTTAGCATTTGATTCTGTATGTGCTTCTTCAAACAAGTCAGAATAATATTTGTCAGAGGATAATACATCAGCAACTTGTTCTGGAATATTATATTTTGAAACATATCGCTCTTTCTTGGAACTAATACTTTCAGGCATTTCAGCCTGTAATTTCTTTTTAATATCAGGATCAATTGTAACCCACGGAATATCGCCTTCTAAGAAATATCTATAATCCAGATCTTCTTCTTTGGAACGTGAAGAAACTGTAATCTTTCGTTTATCATCCCAATGACGGGTTTCTTGAATAATTTCTATATCTCTTGAATGCAAACTTTCTTGTCTAGTAATTTCAAAATGAACTGCTTTTTCTAAATCATGAAATGAACCAATGTTTTTTATTTCAACTTTTTTACCCCCTTCAATTGAAACATTTGCATCAGCACGCATTGCCCCCTCTAAACTAGGATCAGCAACTCCCAGATTTGCAAGAATATCAGATAAAATATTAAGGAAATCTCTAACTTCTTTAGGCGTCTCAAAATCAGGCTCTGTAACAATTTCTACCAAGGGAGTACCAGCACGATTGTAATCCACTAGAGTGATCTGATTTTTGGAAGAACTTCCTTCATAAATTAGTCGTCCCGGATCCTCCTCTAACTGAATTCTGGTAATTCTAATTTTCTTATTACCGATCATTACAGACCCCGTGCCACCTACACTGGTATCACCATAGATGTTCAACTGGGTAATTTGGAAGTTTTTTGGTGAATCAGGATAAAAGTAATTTTTCCTAAAAAAGGCAATTTTTTTGGGAGTTGTACAATTTAGAGCCATTGCAATTATTGTTGCTTTTTTTACTGCTTCTTGATTTAATCTAGGTAAACTTCCAGGTAGCCCCATACAGACAGGACAAATGTTTTCATTAATTTTAAATTCTCTATAATTTGCCTTACAAGAACAAAACAGTTTACTATTCAAGTTGGTTAATTGACAGTGAATTTCTAATCCAATCATCGTCATATTGGTACCTCAGGTAGATTTACAGTTTGTTCTAATGCATATGCTGCTTGAAGTAGTGATTTATCATTCATTGAATCAGCCATTAGTTGTATTCCAATTGGCAATCCGTTTGAATTTGAAAAAGGAATAGAAATTGCAGGTTTTCCTGTGAGATTTGCTGTCACTGTATTAATATCAACTAAAAATAACGAAATAGGATCATCAATCTTTTCACCTATTTTGAATGGTAAAATTGGCACGGTAGGTGAAATTAGAAAATCAAATTTCTTAAACGCCTCATTGATTTCCTTTGTAAGTTTACTTTTTACTTTTAATGCTTTTAAGAAATATTTTCCTGCATGACCCGCAGATGGAACAAATCCTCCAATAATCATTCTTCTAGTTACTTCTGGACCGAAATTTCGTCTAGCTTTTGAAATGTATGAATTAAACTCATAACCTTCTAGTGGAAAATCATAACCATATCTAATATTATCATATCTTGCAAGATTACTACCAGCTTCAGTTGCTGTAATTGTATAATATGCTGCAACAGAATATTTTACCATATCAATAGAGATTTCTTCACATATTGCCCCCAATCCTTCTAATTTTGCTATGGCATCTTTTGTTGCAGATAATACTGCAGGATCAATTCCATCTCCAATCATCTCTTTGATAATACCGATTTTTTTCCCTTCAATGCCTGATTCTATGCCTGAAAGATAGTCTTCATTTTTGTTATCAACTGTAGTGTTATCATTTGAATCAATTCCAGAAATTAAATTTAACATGAATGCAGAATCTTTTACTGTCCTTGTTAGAGGACCAATTTGTTCAATACTATTTGCATATGAAATTAAGCCGTATCTGCTTATCAGACCATATGTTGGTTTGTATCCCACTGTAGAACAAAAACTTGCAGGATTTCTTACAGAGCCACCAGTATCTGAACCCAGTGATGCTATACATTCAAACGCACTAACAGAAACAGCACTGCCACCAGATGAACCGCCTGGAACATATTCAATATTCCAAGGATTTTTGCTTGGGCCATATGCACTAAATTCAGTTGAAAGACCCATAGCAAATTCATCCATGTTAACTTTGCCAACAAATATCGCATCTTGTTGTTTTAGTTTTGTAATTACAGTTGCATCATATGGAGCAATAAAATTCTCAAGCATTTTTGACGCACATGTAGTTTTTGAATCTTTGATACAGATGTTATCTTTAATTGAAATTGGCATCCCAAAACAATTTCCAATTTTTTTACCCGATTTGATTCTTTTATCAATCTCTCTAGCTTGATCAACTGCTTTATCATTTATTGATAAAAATGCATGAAGTTTATCATCTACACTTTGAATTCTTTCAATAGTTTTTGCAACAAAATCTTCAGCAGATATATTTCCAATTTTTACTTCTTGAATATAGTCAAGAGCAGATATTTTTAGATTCATGAAGACATCTTTGGTGCACGAACGTATGTTCCCTTGTAGTGATTTAATTTTTCAATTAATTTATCATCATATGCAATGTATTCATCTTTTCTCAAATTAGAGATAGAAGTTTCAGGCATTGTAATTTCTTCAGAATCAACTCCTGCAGAATCTAAAATATCAAAATAACTAATCATCATATTTACTTTTTCAACATATTTTTTATGATCATCCACATCTATTCGCATCAATTTTGAAACGTGTTCTATCTCTTCTTCAGTTACCATTTATCACACCTATGGAGTTAATCTATCCACGTCTCGTGGATAGAATGTTGTATCTCGAATATTCTCAGTACCAGTTAAAACCATAATTAATCGCTCTAATCCAATCCCGCAGCCTGCGTGAGGTGGAACTCCATAATCAAATGCTTCCAAATGGTATTCAAATGCATCAGTTTTCATCCCTTTGGTTTTCATTCTCTCAACTAATTCGTTACGTTTTTCAATTCTTGTACTACCTGATGACAATTCTAAATCACCATACATCAAATCAAATGATTCAGAAACTTTAGGGTTTGATTTGCTATCCTTTACGTAAAATGGTTTTGGTGCAAGTGGCCAGTCAATAATAAAATAAAATCCATCCAAACCAATTTTTTTAAGATTTGATGGGTACAAATCATCACCCCATTCAATCTTTGCACCAGCCTTTTGCATTCTATCCACTAATTCATCATAAGAATATCTTGGAATAGTTTCAGGAATTGTAATTGTTGGAAATTCTGAATTTGGATTTTCTTTTACATAATCATGTATAGTTTGAATTGACACTTTGATAATTTCTTCAATTCTATTCATTACATCAGTATAATCAACAAATGCTTCTTCCAAATCAATTGATATGGCTTCAGCTAAATGGCGATTTGTTCTAGAGGGCTCTGCCCTGAAAATAGGTGCAATCTCAAATACTTTTTCAAAACTCATTGTTAGTTGTTCTTTGTACAATTGCGGACTCTGAGCTAAGAACGCTTCTTTGTTATAGTAAAATATTGGAAATAATGCCGCACCACCTTCTGTAGCAGTTGCAATTATTTTAGGAGTATTAATTTCAACAAAATTTTGATTAGTAAAATATTCTCGGATTGATTTTAAAACAAAACTTCTAGCTTTGAAAATATGTTGTAATTCATCACGTCTAAGATCAATAGGCCTTACCTCTAGTCTAGTATCAATATTTTTCACAGTTTTTGCAGTAGGCTCAAAAGGGGGAATTTTTCCAACATCAGAAAAAACTCTCAACTCTGTAGGAATTATTTCATAACCACTAGATGCTTTTTCAGATGCCTTGACATTGCCAGTAACAGAGATTGAAGAATGTGCTTTTAATGAAGAAATTTTTTCACGAATTTCATCAGGACAGTCTCCTTTTTTTGCTACAATTGATAAATCACCATTTTTATCACGAACAGTAGCAAAACTAATGTTTCCATGTCCACGAACTGTCAACACCCAACCCATCACAGTTACCTGCGTTCCATCCATTGAAGGGTTTATTTCATTTGAATAGTGAGATCTACGTAAAGTTCCTAATTCTGTTTCTATCATAATTTACTTTATTCCAGATATCTAGAGGTAATTAATTTTTATATAAAATAGTAAACCATTTCCTTAATTTTCATAATGCTTATAGCAAGTAAAAATTCCACAAAAAAACAAGTTGAACATACTGATACTCATAGTAATTGCAATGTTTATCATTGTTGGTGTATACGTAGGATACCATGCATCTCAGCAAACAGAAGAAGGAGAAAAACATAACGTTACCATAGAATTAGAAATCCTAAATGAAAATTCAGAATTAGTACAGATTTACCAAAATCTAGAACTAAAAACAAAAATTCTCTAGAATTCACTAGTCGGATTTATATTAAATTGTAATAATTAATCATAGTCATGACACTTTCAGATAAAGAAAAAATTATAGCAATTATTTCTAATGGAATTTCAGTTTTTTCATTATTACAAGAAAGAGACGAATTGCCAAAAAATACAACAATGTATGATTTTGTATTAAAAGTGATTCCGGAAGATATCAAGTCAGAACTAAGTGTAGAGATAATAGACGAAGTATTCCAATACGTTACATCCACACATAGTTCATAAAGTACAAAGTACTAACTAAAGCATCATAATGACTGCAATAGCGACACTAGGCTCACACTGTTCTTTACAAGTGCTAAAAGGCGCAAAAGATGAAGGCCTTAAAACAATTCTAGTGTGTGAAAAAAAACGTGAAAAATTATACAAAAGATTTCCATTTATTGATGAATTAATCATTGTGGATTCATTCAAAGAAGTTCTTGATCAAAAGTGTCAATCAATTCTTGAAAAAAATAATGCAGTTCTAATTCCACATGGAACATTAATCGCACAACTGAGTTCTGAAGAAATTGAATCAATTAAAACTCCTGTGTTTGGCAACAAATGGATTCTGAGATGGGAATCAGATAGAAATATGAAAGAAAAACTGATGAGAGAGGCAAATCTTCCAATGCCAAAAGCAGTAACAAAACCCAAAGATATTGAAAAACTAGTAATTGTGAAAAGACAAGGAGCCGCAGGAGGTAAAGGGTACTTTATGGCAGCAAATGAAGAGGATTACAATACAAAACGAAATCAATTGATTTCAGACGGAATAATTTCTAAAGATGAAACCCTATACATTCAAGAATATGCAGCAGGAGTGTTAGCTTATTTACAATTTTTCTACTCACCACTAAAAGAAGAATTAGAATTCTTTGGTGTTGATCAAAGACACGAATCAGACATTGAAGGATTGGGAAGAATTCCTGCAGATCAACAGCTAAAAACAAACAAAATTCCATCATTCAATGTTATTGGTAATAGCCCTCTAGTTTTACGAGAATCATTATTAAATGAAGTGTATACGATGGGGGAAAATTTTGTAAATGCAGCAAAAAGAGTAGTTTCGCCAGGAATGAATGGACCATTTTGTATAGAAGGAGTTTATGATGAAAATGCAAAATTCACATCGTTTGAGTTTTCTGCAAGAATTGTTGCAGGTTCCAACATCTACATGGATGGGTCCCCCTACTATTCACTATTATTCAATGAAACAATGAGTATGGGTAAAAGGATTGCAAGAGAAGTTAAAACAGCCACAGAAACAAATCAACTAGATAAAATTACGACCTAGAAATTTATTTTATTTTGTAGTTACTTCCATACCGTGTTGTGATTTTACAATATATTTATCTCGGATTTTTACACTGACCCAATCAATAAACAAAACTGCTGCCAGTACTACCAACATGAATACTGCTGCTTTGCCATACTCAAAGAATTTGATATAGTTGATAATATAAAATCCAATTCCTCCAGCACCTACTAATCCAAGAATACTAGTTTGACGTACATTGTACTCAAACATGTAAAGTATCTGACTTAACAGATGAGATGCAGATTCTGGAATTACCACATATCGAATTAGTTGCCATTTTGAAACACCAATAGAACTAACTGCATCTACAGGATCAGGATCAATTGCCTCAATTGCCTCATATTGTAATTTTGCAACAAATCCTATTGTATACATGACAATTGCCAAAACTCCTGCAAAGGTTCCCAAACCAACCATAATCACAAATAAAATTGCCCATAAAATAGATGGGAATGTTCGAATAGCTGCAAGTAATGCACGAACAGGTGCATAAACATATTTGCTGTTTAGATTTCTTGCTGCAAACATACTAAGAGGTAATGCAATTACAGTGCCCACAACTGTTCCAATAAATGCCATTTGAATTGTTTCTAACATAGCCCATAATGCAGTTGGAATATACTTTGGTTCAACTAAAAGCATCTCCTCAACTACAATCGCAAGGTTGGGTAATCCTTCAGCAAATTCAATAGGATTTGCATCGACATTATAAGATGCAACTACAACAAGGGCAATAATAATCCCAATTACAAGATTATTTTTTGGTGTCATCAGCATACATCTCCATAATTTCTTCAGTATTGATATTTCCAGTTTGGAAATCAACTATACTATCACCTTCAATACCAATTTCTAATATTTTATGACCTTCTTTAATTACAGCAACTCTGTTTGCAAATTCTAATGCTATCTGCATATCATGGTGTACCATTATAGCAGTCAAATTCATTCTTTTTTGTGCATCGGCTATCAAATTCATAATTTCATGAGCAGTTACATGGTCTAATTCTGAAACAATTTCATCAGCTAGTAATATGGTTGGTTTTTGCATTAATGCTCTAGCAATAGCAACTCTACGTTTTTCACCACCACTTAACATGTAGGCTTTTCTTTCTTCCTTACCAGACAACCCTACAAGAGAAATAATTCTTTTAGCTTCTTGAATTTCATGTTCAGGAAATCGCTTAAGCAGTGATTGGATTGTATTTAATCGAGGCAATGCTCCAATCAAGATATTTTCAAGAACTGTAATATTTTTTATTAATCCCAAACTTTGAGGGATATAGCCAATAGTATGCAACATTTTTTTGAATTTTTTGTTATTCATGTTAGGCGTAACATAATCAATTTTGATAGTGCCTTTACTTGGAATCATCATACCATTCATCAATTTTAGTAATGTAGACTTTCCAGAACCAGATTGACCCACTATGGCATAATTTGTCCCTCTATCAATAGAGAGGCTGATTCCCTCCAATACAAAGTTCTTTGAATCATATGATGTCCACACATCATTCATTTGGATAATTTTGTTTGTTGAAATTAATGAAAAAGAAGAGTTTTGGGTCATCTGAATTTGTTTTATTTCCAGAATCCCGGGTTTTATTTGCTCTTGTTATAGCTATCAAGAATCAATTGATCAAGTCCGGTTAACGCATCAATATAGTCACCAAAGTTACCAATATGCATAGTGGTAGTTGTTGGAACTAGTGCTTCTGCACCATACAAATCCTTCAAAATGTGATTATTTTCATCATAATTGAGTTTGATTAGTGCATCAACAAGTGCATCTTTAGTTGATTCAGACATATCTGAATTAACCATAAACACATGTGATGGTACAGGTCCGATTGTAGTAACTGGACGTAGTTTTACTTGATCTTCTAATTCAAGATATTTTTGTGGAGCAATATCTGAACCAAATGCAACATCTACATTACCATTAAGAAGTAATTGTAATGCAGCTTTGTAGCTACCTGCAAAAGTATAACTCTCAAAATTATTTGCTAGAGCAGATTCCAAAGCAACAATATCATCACCTTCAATAGTGATATAACCTTCAGTCACCAAAGTTCCCATAGGTCTTACAAAACCAGAAGATCCGGTAATGCTAGTAAATGCCACTTTTTTGCCAACTGTATCTGCTAATGAATGAATGGAATCATTGTCAGCCAAAGTCCAAACTGTTGCTTGATAATTTACCTTACCTTCAACGAGTTCTGCCATTACAGCTTCTGCACCAGTTCTTTGATGAGTGATCCATGCTGGACCAGTATCCATAAAGGCAGCATCAATGTGACCAAATCTCATACCTTCAATTATGGTCTCATAGTCTGTTGGAATGACAATTTCAACATCGATACCAAGTTCATTTTCAAGAAATGTTTCTAATGCTTGAGCCTTCGGAGTTAATTCATCAGCTTTTTCAACTGGAATAAATCCAATGGTAAGAGTGTCAACATCAACAGTATTTGATTCAGATGAAACGTTAATGATTTCATTAGTTGTTAAAGAATTAGAATTATCATTCAAATTTCCTAAACCATAACCTCCAAGAAAGGCAGCTACGGCAATTACAACTAATGTCAAAATTATTTGTTGTTTCATGATTAACAAAATATTAGGATAATCTAAATTATTTAAATCAAAGTCTCATTCCAAAACTTCATTCTAACTCTATAGAATGAGAATATTAGAAGTATATTAGAACAATATAGATTAATTAGATTTAGGATTTACAGTATTTGAGTACAAATTCAAACTAGGCTCTAAATCATCTAAAATGATTTCAACTTTTCCAATTCTACTCCTATACAGTTTAATTTTTTTACCGTCAGAAGAAATAACAAATTTATCAATTTCTGCCAATGCTAGATCTTCTAAAGTAGACAAAATTTTGTATACAGTAGATAGAGATATTTTTAATTCATCAGCAATTGTAGTTGCATATTTTGATTCATTTTTTATTGAAAATAATACGGATCTTGTATATACATTACTTAGAGATTCAATAATTTTTTGAGTAATGTCAAATTCAGATAGTTGTATAATGGTAGGTTTTTGCATGATATTATTTAGTTAGGAATCAGAGTCAAAACAGGCTCAGGTTTACGAATAGAAATATCAGCTTTGCTAATTCTACTTCGATAAACTTTGTATTTTCTACCTTTGTCAGAAAGCATCCATTTTTCAACTTTAATTAGGGTTAATTCTTCAAGGTCAGATAATTTCTTATACACTGAGCTAAGAGGAATTTTGAGTTTATCAGATAATTCAGCTGCAGTATTACCTTTTTTAATAATTGAAAATAGAATTGCTCTTGATTCAGAGTCAGCTAATGCTTCAATAACTTTTTGAGTAATATCATATTTTTTTAATTGTGGTAATGTTAATTTCCTAGACAAGTAAATGTTAAAAATTGCTGTATTATTTAAACGAAATGTACTATTTCTTATTCTATAGAATCAGAATGGCTATGAATACTTTATAGTGTCTTTGTTAGATTCAAAACGATTCCACAAGAATCCAAGAATTATTCCAATTGAAATCCAAAATGATGAAACTCCTAATACAGACATTATTCTGAACTCATTAACCAAATTCATAGGTGCAGTAATTTCATCAGGATTTTCAGGCATTATAAAAAATACTACACTTATGAAAATTCCATACCCAATTAAAGATACAAATTTTTTCTTGTTTTGGAATTTGTGGGATAATTTGTAAAAAATAATTGCCCCAATTCCAGAAATTGCAATAAAGGAAAGATATAGAATTACTCTTAATACAACAGTCTCAGCATCACCAACAGTTGGTGGATTTGCAGGATATTTTAGAAAAGGAATTAAATAAATTGTAAACCACATAATTCCAGCTAGAACTAGTGCCTTTTTGATATCATTATTTCCAGGTAAGGAATTTCTAGATAAGGCAAATACAATGCCAAATAATGCACCCATAGACGTTCCTAAAATTACACCTGCAAGAATTTGACCACTTTTTTGCCATACTCGATACCCCTCATATTCTACCCAGAATTTGGTAGAATCTTTTTCCTCACCAGATTCAAATAAATTTTGATTTTCAATCCCTATGGCCTGATCAAGATAAGGCTCTACAATTGCAAAATTAACAGTACCATGAATTAATCCTGCAAAAGCACCAGAGAACAATACAATAACGATAAAAAGAAATGTTTTCACGACAAAAGAATCCTAATGACAAGGAAAGCCAGCAGCATGTCTCATATCATGAGTAAGTTCATGGATGTAAAGATCAGTGTATGCTTGTTCTCCGTAAACGAGACTAAAGACATGACCTTGATCAAATCCAACAACAAATAATCCTGCTGCAAAGACAATAGCTAATACAAGTATTGCCAGTTTTGAAACACCAGTTTTTGAAACTGTGATTTGTCTAAATTCAGACATAAAAAATTAGATTATTTCTTTATATTAAAACTCTTGTGTGATGAATAAAATATCAAATTATATGAATTTGATTAGGTAGGTTATTCTGAGATCTGGTATACTTGTTTTTTGACACATATTTTACCTCAAAGTTT
>JAPFBP010000070.1 GCA_029250275.1 Candidatus Nitrosopumilus sp.
AGACCATTAATTATGACAAGATCTGCATTTTGTATTTTTTGTATGTCCTTGACTGTTGGTTCCCAATCATGTGGTTCCACACCTGGGGATACCAAAACAGAAACATCAACTTTGTCTTTGCCAATCTCTTTTGTAAATTCGTATAATGGGTAAAATGATGCAAGTACATTGAGTTTTTCTCCATTTGTCTCTACTGAAACTTTTTGGATATTGTTACTTTGATCACTTGACCAAACAAAAAGCGATACTAGTGGAATTATTATAACAATTGCAATTATTGCCATTTTACTTTGTTTATTCACGCACAGATATCACTAATATTATTAATAAATCTTTAAAATGTTATTAAATTTTATTGAAATAACCAGTATTTTTTAATAACTTTGTATGAGATATCATGTTTGATGATTTACCAATTCTTGTAAATTATTTAATACTCTTTATTTTGTAAAATTAGAAATTTTTCAAACCAAACAGGGAACTTTACTCATCTGTATCTTATTTTCCATGTGTAAAATTATGATTTTCTACTTTATCCTCAGGCATAAAACTGGAAACTTTTCATAGTTTCTAAGATTTGATTCATGGTTTTACTAAATGTATAGTAAAATTATTTTACAAAGTTTTCAGTAAAACAATTCAGTAGAATTTTCAAACAAGTGAAAAGTTTTCTAGAAAAATAATAAGTTTTACAGGTTAAATTATTAGAATGAGTTTATCGATAAATGGTAAAAATAGAATGCCCCAAAATTAAGACTGGAAACATAACGGTTGTCGTAATGCTTTTCTGCTAAGATCATGGAATAATTTTAATTATTTTACTAAATAAAATAACCATGTACTTCACCACCTGCTTCGTATTGTTGTTCTAATTCCTTTTGGATTTTTACGGCTGATATTCCTATGTCATTAACATACGTTGTAATTGTATGTGTTATAATCAAACTTTCAAAATCTGGATCTAATGTCAATAAATTTCCAGTAATATGTGATAATGCTATTGCAGTATTTTGTATAGGATCGGCCAAACCATAATTTGTTGCTCCTACTAACATTACTTTATTCTGTAGATTATTTGTTAACCCTAATCTGTAAAAACCTCTAGATCCACCATGAACTGCATGTGATGCAAAATTGTAATATGGATAAAATTTATCAAGACCGACTTTTTCACTTATTTTTCTAAATGTTGGTTCTTTGATAATATCTTGAGGAATCCAACCGTATTCTGAATTAACATACTTTTTTCCATATTTTGTAGTGAGTTGTTCTATTTCATTTTGTAAATCATTCAAAACTTTTCCATCCAAAGGTTCTTCACTTAATAATTGATGATATTTTTGGAAATCTGATGCATCTCTGAATTTTTTAACCGTATCAAATTCCATATATCTTAAAGAGATTATATCGCCATTATCTCTTAAAAAAGATGAAAATACAGACAATTCTAGAAGACTTCTCCATCGTGCATTCGCTCCATCTGCATAACCTCCTTTGATAAGTGCTAAAATTTCATTTGCTATTTGAAGACCTCTAGCATGAATTTTGATTAATGCTGTTTTTTTATGATTTTCACTATTTCCAGAATCTTTCTTTTTTCTTTTTCCTTTTTCTTGAACTGATTCTGTTGAAATTCTAATTAAAGATTCTAATAAGTCAATAGGTACTCTCCATGTTTGTTGTAATCTACTTTCAAATTTTTTCTGATATTTTCTTTGTTCTGTCAACATTTGCATCATATCTTTTTTCAAATACTGTGTCATATTTTTAGAAAATTCTCCAATCAAATCTGTTGTTAAGATTTTTGAGAGTAGATTGTTATTATGGTCTATAGGGAATCTATGTTCTAGTTTAACACATGTTTCTAAAGCGTTTGTAATAATTACAGTGTCTAGATTTGGTTTTATCATTCCACATTTTTTTAATTTTTTTTGATTTTCAAGTAAATATGTAGATATTTTTTTAAGATTTATTTTTTTTTCAACCTCTGCTAACAGTGTTTTAAATTCAGGATATTCATTTTGTATGATTTTTTTAAATTTTTCATAGTCTTGAGTTGTTACAGGATCATTATTGAATGTGTCCGTTATGGCTAACTTTGTAGATGTTTGAATATTTTTTAATTCTTCAACTAATTTTATAGATTTTGTTCTTTCTATTTTTAACTCATCAAGATTTTTATCAGTTAAATTATCAAAAAAATTACTAATCAGATTTGCATACAATAATGAATTTAATATTTCAAAAAAATAATTTTGTAGAATTTCTGATTTTGAATAATTGTTTAATATTTTTATTGCTGAGTCCATAACTCCTTCAAATTTTGTTAGAAAGTTTGAATTCATTCTGATTTTAATTCCAATATGTTTGGTTTATTTTCACCTTTAATTTCAATTTATTTGATCGCCTAAAATTCGTAATTGTTATAATTCTGATATAATAATACTCTGATTCGCTTTAGTTAATATTGCATTAGCATGGAAATAGCAATATCTAGCCATGATTATTTTCTTACATTCATCTTTCATGCCTGATCAACTCTCCGTTTTGTTTTGTATTGACTTGAGGAATGTTGTTGATTGAGTATTTTGGTTGGGTCTCTCTTCAATTATTTTCTTGATAAAGTTCTCTCCTTTCTTGACAATGATTCCTTTGAGAATTTCAGTATCCCGTAATCCTTCCTGAACTCCACAAGCAGAAAATGTGATTGCTTCTTGGTCTTCCAGTACTGGCATGTTTTGGAAGATGTGATTCTATCATATTCCATTGCTTGTCTGATAATTCTTGATATTTCATGGAATGGATTTTGCATCAATACAAATAGATCCAAATGATCTCTATTTTTTTACTAAATGATCAGTTTTGAGATGAGTTGAATGTACAGCCCTTACAATCCCATACTATAGATCCTGTCTCTACAGTTGTAATCTCTACAATTCAGAGAATGTATTCTGTTCTAAAAATTGATCAGGATTCTGCCATCAAATTGGGGATAGAAACAGACCAAATATTGAATTTATAATAAATTATTTATTTTAAACAAAATTTAGATTTTTAATCTAAGGATTATCTTCTTTCATAGCGTCACGTTCTGTTTTCTTTTCTTCTTTCATAGTGTCACGTTCTTCTTTCTTTTCTTCTTTCATAGCGTCACGTTCTTCTTTCTTTTCTTCTTTCATAGTGTCACGTTCTTCTTTCTTTTCTTCTTTCATAGCGTCACGTTCTGTTTTCTTTTCTTCTTTCATAGCGTCACGTTCTTCTTTCTTTTCTTCTTTCATAGTGTCACGTTCTGTTTTCTTTTCTTCTTTCATAGTGTCACGTTCTGCTCGTTTTTCATCACGAATTGATTCACGTTTTTCATTCATTTGTTCATGCATCTGTTTTCGTTCTTCTTTTAATTCGTCAGACATTGCTTTACGAACTTCTTTGATTTTGTCACGTTTCTCAACATTCATAGATTTTATCGTATCTTTTGCAGCTTTCTTAT
>JAPFBP010000038.1 GCA_029250275.1 Candidatus Nitrosopumilus sp.
AAGAGAAGGTGGAAGCTTTAGAGATAGTCCAAGAAGAGAAGGTGGAAGCTTTAGAGATAGTCCAAGAAGAGAAGGTGGAAGCTTTAGAGATAGTCCAAGAAGAGAAGGTGGAGATAGAAGAGATTCTAATAAAAAGAGAAAGAATTTTGGAAAAAGATAACCAGTCATTTTTTTGGATTAAATCAGAAGGACAAGAAAAATTAGCTACAGAAAATATGATACCTGGGAATCAGGTTTACAAAGAAAAATTAATCATTAAAAGAGGAATTGAATATAGATTATGGGATCCATTTCGAAGTAAATTAGCAGCATCAATAATGAATGGGTTGGATTATTTTCCTTTTGAAAATAAAAGTATAATTTTGTATTTAGGAGCATCTACTGGAACCACAGTTAGTCACATTTCAGATATTGTAGGACCCAGTGGAATTGTTTTTAGTGTAGAGCATGCAAGTAGAGTTGCAAGAGATTTTTTAGATAGAGTTGCAACACATAGATCAAACGTTGTTCCAATTCTACAAGATGCAAGAAGACCAAAAGAATATTTTTCAGTATTTGGGAAAGTAGATGTCGTGTATGTTGACATTGCACAACCAGATCAAACACAAATTGCAATTGATAATTGTAAAATGTTTCTAAAAAAAGGAGGTTATTTCTTTTTGGTTATCAAAACGAGAAGTATAGATGTTACAAAGGCACCAAAAAAAATTATTGTGGAAGAAATAGAAAAATTAAAATCAAAATTTGATGTTTTACAGTTAATAGATCTCCATCCCTATGATAAAGATCATGCAATGGTAATTGCAAAATTTAAAAATTAGTTTTTTCCAATAATTTTCTGAACAGGTTTCCAACTTTTACGCACAAAATTAGGCATAAATTTATTTTTTTGATAATATTTTGTTACAAATTTTACAGTTACAGGATCAGATGGATACCCGCTACCCAAATCATGATCTTTTCTTAATTTCATTATGGCTCTATCTCTAGAAACTTTTGCAAGAATGGATGCAGCTGATACTACAACAAATCTACTATCTGCACGATGATACGATTTAATTTTATGATTATTAGATAGTTTAGAGATTTCTTTTCCAAATCTAATTGGATTTACATCACATGAATCAACATATGAAATATCTGGATTTAATTTTAAAACAACTTTTGCCATGTATTTTGCCTCTAAACCATTTAGACAGTGTTTCTTTACACTAGCATCGATTATTTTAGGAGAAATTTTTGCAATGTAATAATCGTCTACAATTTCAATAATTTTTTTATATAGATATTCACGTAGTTTAGGAGTAAGTTTTTTTGAATCTTTTACACCTAATGCACTTAATTTTTTTATATTTTTTTTATCTAAGGATATCCCAGCTATTACCAAGGGACCCAACATAGGACCACGTCCAGCATCATCAATTCCACATATTTTCACAAATTTGCTCTCAAAGCAGAAGTATTAAACCGTTATACGTTTAAAAAAAATTGAAAAAAATGGAAATTCCAGATGAAACTTTTCAAGAAATAATCGAAGGAACTACAAAACTTCTAGTTCCAAAAAAATCTCTTACTGATAAAGTACCACCAAAAAAACCTGCATTTTTTAATCCAAAAGCAAAACTTAACAGAGATTTTTCTATAATTGCATATGCTGCATTTTTAAATAGATTTGACGGTCCAAAAATTTTCTTAGAAGGTCTTTCAGGAATTGGTGCTAGAGGATTACGTGTTGCAAATGAATTGGAAATAGACAAAATTGTGATAAATGATCTAAATCCATCCGCTCTTAAAATTGCAGAATATTCAGCCAATCTAAACGGAATAAAAAATATTGAATTTTCTGAAAAAGAAGCATGTAGATTTTTCAGTGATCATTCAAAAAAAGGTGAACGAGGTTCAATTGTAGACATAGATCCATTTGGATCACCTGCAGCATTTTTTGACTGTGGGATTAGGGCAACTATGCATGGAGGTTTATTGTCTATCGCAGCCACTGATCTTCAAGTTCTAAATGGACTCTTTCAAGGTGCATGTAAGAGAAAATACGGAGGAGTTCCAGTTAGAACAAAGTATGGAAATGAAATTGCAATTAGATTAGTCTTAGGTTCACTTAGAGCAGTAGCTGCAAGACTAGGAGTAGAAATAATTCCAATGTTTGTTGAAAGTGAAATGCATTACTACAGAATATACGTCAAAGTTAGAAACAGACCAGACCAACAAGAAAATCTAGGATATATTCTACATTGTAAAAATTGTGGGTATAGAAAAATTACTCTTGAACAAGAACAAGAATGTGAATTATGTAAATTAAAAATAAGTATTGCTGGACCTTTATGGATAGGAAAAATTTTTGATAAAGAGTTTGTCCAAAATATGTTATTGGAAAATTTTAAATTAGAAACTGACAAAGGGTGTGAAAAGATACTTAGCAAATGTCTAGAAGAAGCAGAAATGGCAGGAACATATTACACAGTAGATGAAATTGCATCAATAATGAAAGCATCTCCACCAAAATTAGAAAAAGCAATTACAAGTTTGCGTGAAAATAACTTTTTAGCTAGTGTTACAGTATTTAATCCGACAGGATTTAGAACTAATGCTAACATAAATGAAATAATAAAAATTTTTGAAACTATCCAATAAAACCTAAACAAACCATGTATAATTCACTACTTTGTTTCCTACTAGCATCAGGTTTTGTAAGATTTATTCTAACAAATTTTTTCTTGATGTAATCTCTAAACTCCATTGAAAATTCACCATCAAAAATTTTGAATACGGCATTTCCTTTATGTGCTAAAACTTTATCCATGATTTTTGCACAATCATAATTTAATGAAATTTGCTTTGCATGATCAACAGTCCAATTTCCACTGACTTGTGGAGAAAGATCACAAATTACAGCATTAACTTTACGTCCAAAATAAGATATCACTTCATCTACTACATGTTCATCTTCAATATTTTCTCTAATAATATGTGCGTTAGGAATTTCTTCAACATAAGCCAAATCAACTCCCATTACGTGTCCTTGATTTCCAACTAATTTCACAGCCATCTGAGTCCAGCCCCCAGGTGCACATCCAAGATCCAGTACGTTAAAACCAGGGCCTATGAGTCTGTATGATTTATTCAATTCCTGTAATTTGAATGCGGCCCTACTTCGAAATCCTTGTTCATGAGCTAATCTACGATAGTAATCTTTGCGTGCATCAGCTAGTTTCATTTGGAAATCACAGGTTTTTTCAATTCAGCAATCACCCAATCTTCAATGAATTGACAATTTGTAGGACTAATCTCACCTTCAAGTGAACATTTCTGTTCCACAGGACAAACTAAACATGGTGCATTTACAATAGATTCTGTACTAATTGGAGTCTTCTTTAAAATTAATTTGTAAGTCCAACGATTACCCTCAAGAAGTTTTTCTCTTGTAATTGTACCCATTCTTTCAAGTTTTAATGCTAAACGTGAACCAATTTGATTTGTAAGTTTAAGTTTTTTCCACAATTCCCCTTGGAACATTCCATCAGATTCTTTCTCAGCTAAAATATCACAAACTTTGTTTGTCAATCTTTCCATGTCAACTTTTTCGATTTGAAAATTTTCAATTTCTTCATCAGAGAGTTGTTCTTCTAATTCTTCTTCTAACGTTAGTTCAGCAACTCTTTTAGCTTCTTCTAATTCTTTTTTACTTAATTTTTTTACTTTTACAGGTTTTTCTTCAGATTTCTCTATAGTCTTTGCATCATCTTTTTTTACTACTTTCTTTGCAGGCTTTGCATCATCTTTTTTTACTACTTTCTTTGCAGGCTTTGCATCATCTTTTTTTACTACTTTCTTTGCAGGCTTTGCATCATCTTTTTTTGCTACTTTCTTTGCAGGCTTTGCATCATCTTTTTTTGCTACTTTCTTTGTGGATGTAGAATCTAGAATTTTCTTTTTATTTTTTAATTTATCAAGATCAGCTTTAATTTTTTCTGCTTCTTCAACTAGAGTATCTTTTTTCTTTGCCATTAAATCACCTTACTTTTTAAATTCAATTTCTTATTTATCAACAAGATTTCATTCCTATTTAATGGTAAATGTTCCTTTTGTAGAGATATTTTGGAGTTGTTTTGAAACCATTTCTACGACTACATCATATGAACCAGTAGTGCCAATTATCTTAGAAAATCTGTCTCCAACAGGAACCAGATTACTTCCAGATTCAAAGCATTGGTCAAAGAATCCACCCTGTGTAATTACATCACTTTTGCCTGATGAATAAATTGTGATGTAAAGGTCCCCACAGCTAAATGACGAGTCATCAATTTTTACTTGAATTTCAACAGGTTCTATAGTAGTATATTGTTTAGATAGCCCCATAATTTCAATTGAAGAATGAGAGCCTCCTTCAGAATAAGACATGGGCCACATGTTTAACTCCCTATCAGGTTGTTGAAGAACATCAGACAATACGGCTGAACCGACTATTATTGAAAAAATTACTGGGAAAATAAATACAATAAAAACTTGCCTAGTAACCATTTCGTTTTAAAACATACAATTCCCTTATATCTATTTAGCAAAATTGTAAAGGTTAAGATCACTTTGACGAATGAGTTAAATCGTAGCCAACTAAATATCGCTAGATGCGACTTAGAAAATTCAGAGTTAGAGCATATCGTTGCATTCATGATTCTGGAGAAATAACAGTTGGTGATTTAGCAGCTTTTGTAGGAAGAAATGAAAGTGGAAAAACTACAATTCTTCAAGCTTTGACATTGTTGAATAGAGATGAAAAAGTTTCAGAATTAGATCTGTGTGATGAAATGAATGAAGAATTAAAAGAAGAAATGAGACTAGCCGAAGGGGAATTTAATTTAAACCAACATGAAATTAGTATTATTAAAGAAAAGTTTCCAGGACTGCCAGAAATTAAAAAAATAAAATTATTTAGAACAAATCAAAATCCCAGAGTACAGTATGAATTTGAAGACATCAAACTTAGTGAAGATGACAACAAAGAACTTAATTCATGGGAAAATTTTTCAAGACAAATATTTGGATTTTTAGATACCATTCCAAATCACCTAAGAATACAAATCGATACAAAATTCTTTGAGGAAGACGTTCCTAAAAACCAAGAAATATTTGATAGTGGAATGGCAGAATTTAGTAATCAATTCCATGTAATCGCAATCCAGGAACCTAAAGTAATTGAAGAATGGGAAAAAATCTATGAGAGTCCTGAAAACCAATTTTCAAATCTTCTAAGTGGTGAAAGTGAAAAAACAGCATTGCAAAATTTTATTGCAGCAGAATTGCATCCAAGATTCGTATATTTTTCAGATTATAAAAAAATCTATGGCAATATTAATCTCAATGAATATCTAAGAGAAGAAAGAGGAGAGCGAACAGATTCAATTGAATTTGTTGAAGAATTTGACAAGGCTGAAACAGTAAGGAATCTATTCTATCTAGCAGAACTAGACATGATAGAATTAGATAATGTAAAAAAGAGTCCTTCAAAATGCATCAAACTTCTCAATGCAGCAAGTAACAGGTTGACTAAAAAATTAAACCCAGCATGGAAAGGAGATCCAATTCATGTTGACTTGAGATATAGTCCTGGAAATATTATGAGTGTGGTAATTTCAGATGTCCATAAAGATGGAACAATTACCAATACAGGATTGTTAAACAGAAGGGCAGAGGGTTTCAAATGGACATTTTCATTCATTGTAAACTTTGCAGCTGAAACACAAAGAGCAGAATTGAAAGAAGCAATATTACTTTTAGATGAACCTGCAAGAAATCTACATCCAACTCAACAAATGGGAATTTCGGATTTATTGAAAAATTTAGCAGGATCTAACCAAGTATTGTATGCAACACATTCACCATTTATGATATTTGATTACACTCCAGGTAACTTACTAGTTGTTGAATTAGATAAGAGAAAGCATCTTAGTAAAATCTTTTATGATTATTGGAATGCAGATGATAAGACACTAACACCTATTTTATATGGACTTTGTAGAGGTCAAATTGAATCTGTAGTAGATAGAGAAATAGGAACAAACTCCCGGCCTATCATTATCGTAGAAACAATGTCAGATGCTATGTATCTTAATGCATTTGATAAATTCTTGCAAGATCCAAATATCTCAATGAATCCTCTTAATGTGATTGCAGCATATAACAAAAATTCAGTGTTACCTTTAGCAATTTTTTATAGAAATCATGGATATAGGACATTTGTTTTATTGGATAATTCAGAGGAATCTAAGCAAATTTCATCCCAATTAGTATCAAATGAATTTTCATCAATTCAAACCATCTTTTTTGAAAGAGAAGGGAAGAAACTTGAATCAATTGAAGATTATATCGTTTTAGAAGATTATTTGTATCCAGTTAATCAAACGTATGAAATAAAGTTAAGACAAGAAGGTTTTTCAAATCTCACACCTCAAGATATTACATCCAAAGAAGGGAAAGGAATTTTAGAGAAATTAAGAAAAATATGGCAAGAGCATAGAGATGATGATTGGGGAGAATTTAACAATGAAGAGATTACTAGATACATTTGCGAGAAGATTACCCTTGAAGAGACTAGTTTCCTGTCAGATAAAACTAAAGACCAGTTTAGATCGTTATACAGACTAATTGCTGAGCGAATCAGACAATATCAAAATATAGTAACAAAAAAAGACTTGGATAGATTCCAAAAGGCAAAGGCTTAAGATTTAAAAAGATTACTCATGAAAAATGCTAAACTAAGAAATAGAAAAATAGGGAAAATAGTTTAAGTGAGAGATGATGAAAATAAATTACATGAATAGATCCTCTACTAGAGGAATTTTCCTTTCAGTCGTATTATTATTTTCAGTCGTATTAATTATATTTCCATCAAATGTTTATGGTGAAGAAATTTCAATTACAAGTATTGCATTAGAGGAAACAACTGTATTAGAATTAACAAATGATTCAGCAGAAGAAGTCAATACTTTAAGAATCTGGCTTGGAAGTGATTTTAATTTTAAATCTTTTAAAACTGAAAAAGGATGGATAGGAGAGAGAAATGCACTAGGAGTTATTATTTTTACATCATCTGAAGCCATCAAACCAGGAGAATCGGTAAAATTTGGAGTAAAAACTGACAAACCAAATCCAGGAATTAATTGGAAAGCGCTTGACAAAAAAGATACACAAATAGCTACTGGCATATCAATTGCAAAAGACTTACCAACAGTCAAAATTATAGACCAAATCCAAAGTTCAGAAAATACTGGAAAAAATATATTCACAGAATCAATATTTAGAATAGTTCCAGAAAAACCAAATTCAGGTTCAACAATTAGAGTCACAGGAGAGAAATTTGGCGTATCGCAAGAATTTGATTTTTACATTGATACAAAAAAAATCGGTAGTTTTGAAACAGACAGTAATGGTAATTTTATAACTACAATGAAAATTCCAGAAAACCAAAATGCAGATAGAATTGATTTTAAAATAATAAACAAAAATGGTGAGGAGGAGAAAATCAGTCTCAGAATAGGTGAAATTGAAAATAGAATTCCTATTTCACTAAACACCCCACTTACAGTTAAAGAAATTGGAAACATCGTACATAGAGGTGACTTTTTAGAGATTTTTGGAACTTCAACACCAGGTAGTGGAATTACAATAGATATTCGTGGACCGGACGATGAAATAGTCAGAACGAGAACAGCAGAAACAGATAGTAAAGGAAATTGGAAATTAGAGCCACTATTAGTTACATTGGATAGACCATTTGGAAAATACACGGGGATTATTTCAGATGGAAGAGAAGAGGTAACGGTACATTGGACAGTTGAAACAGATAAAAAAATCATTATAATTCCAACAAGTTTGAAATTTAATCAAGGAGAAATAATGAAGTTTGAGGGTACTGCTTTACCAAACATTTCAATAGAATTAGTTTTAAAAAATCCACTTGGAAAAGAAATTGCTTCAGATATTCTCAAAGTTGATGATTCTGGAAATGTCAAGTATGAGTACCCAACCACACAAAATACACGAAAAGGAACATACGTATTAATTGCAACTCAAGAAAATTACAAAGAATTCATCTATACAGGAATTGGACAATTACCTATAATTCCAGTAAACTTTGAATTGGATAAGACGAATTACAAAACAAGCGATTCTGTAGTTATGACATTATCAGGAAAAGCATCTGAAATTATTAGTTTGTTAGTTATTGATCCTTCAGATAAACCAAAAGGGCAAGTAGTGTCAATTACATTACAGCCAGATGGAAAAGGCACACACACACTAAATCTAGCAGGATATGCTTCAGGAGTATACACAGCAGTAATTAGTAAAGGAAACACCAAAAGTACAGAAATTTTTACAGTAGGTCTGCAAACAGGTTCTGGCAAAATTGAAATCAATACTACAAAAGTAGGATATAATCCAGGAGATCCAATACTAATTTTGGGCGATACAAGTCCCAATGTTCTTTTAACTCTAACATTTTTGGATCCAGATGGAAATGAGGTTAAAGTTAAAGAGACATTTTCAAATAAAAATGGAAAAATTTCAGAGAGTGTATTTAGAATTCCTTCAGATGCAACCCAAGGAGTTTGGATATTAAATGCAAAAAGTGGTTCAAACTTTGATAATGTTGAGATTCAGGTTCAGACATCTACAATAGAAGGAATGACTGTATCAGTAGAACTAGGTGAAAAGATTGCAAGTACAGGAGCAAAAACTCTCCAAATCAAAGTATTCGGAGCAGAACAAAATGTAAGAATTAAAATTGTATCAGAATCTGGAAAGGTTATTGGTGAATTAGATGGCGTCATTACAAGTACCGGAATAGTTAATCAAATATGGCCAATTCCTAAAGAAACCGAACCAGGAACATATACAATTAAGGTATCAAATGCATCGGATTTAGCAGAAACTACGTATAAAATACAATAATAATTTCAAACAATTTTATTTCACCTAATCTGCTTGAATGTTATGAATCTTAAAGACAAAATAGCAGATTTTCCAAATTTCCCTAAAAAAGGAATTTTATTTAGAGACTTTAGTCCAATTTTAAAAGATCCATCAGCATTATCTTATATTGCAGATGAATTTTCAAAACATTTCCACCCAAAAGATATTGATGTTTTTGCAGGAATAGAATCTAGAGGGTTCATTCTAGCCTCAATTTTAGCCTCAAGATACAACAAAGGAATGATAATGATTAGAAAAGTAGGAAAATTACCTGGAAAAACTACAAAATTAGCATATACGATTGAATATGGAAAAGACACCATAGAGATACAAAATAACATCATCAAAGAGGGTGAAAAAATACTCATCTGTGATGATTTACTTGCGACAGGTGGAACAGCAAAGGCATCTGCAAAACTAATTGAAAAAGTAGGAGGAAAAATTGTAGGATTTGCATTTATCATTGAACTAGTTGATCTTGAAGGAATCAAAGAAATTAGTAAATACAATTGTAAATCACTGGTGAAATATTAATGGAAAAAGATGTTGAAATAGGAATTTTTGGTGGAACCGGAATTTATGATTCAGGTCTACTTGAAAATGCACAAGAAGTGGATATAGATACTCCTTATGGTAAACCTTCAGATACAATTACAGTTGGAATTTTTAAAGGAAGAAAAATTGCATTTCTTCCAAGACACGGTAAAAAACATACCATCCCACCACATAAAATTAATTTCAAAGCAAATATCTGGGCATTCAAAGAATTAGGAATTACAAGAATCATTGCACCATCAGCAGTTGGAAGTTTGAAAGAAGAATTAGCACCAGGTCACTTTGTATTACCAACACAATTCATAGACTTTACAAAATCTAGAGATGGTTCATTTTCAGAAAATGGCAGGGTAATACATATCTCAGTAGCTGATCCATTTTGTCCAGAACTACAATCATCAATTATCCAGGTAACTGATGAACAAGGTTTGAATATCCATAAAGATTGTACCTATGTCTGCATAGAAGGACCACGTTTTTCAACCAAAGCTGAATCAAAATTCTATAGAACCATAGGAGCAGACATTATTGGAATGACACTTGTTCCAGAATGTCAACTAGCAAGAGAAGCACAGATGTGTTATGCTTCAATTTCTACAGTTACAGATTATGATGTTTGGGCTGATAAACCTGTTACAGCAAAAGAAGTTATGGAGACACTTTCAAAAAATGTAGAGAAAACAAAAAAAATACTAACAGAATTAATTGATAAAATTCCTAAAACAAGAAGCTGTTCTTGTGCAAAGGCATTAGAAGAAGCAGAATTTTAATCATCAACAAATGACTCTTTTGTGAGTCCTTCTGGAAGGGTCAAATCACCTTGAAGTAGACTTCTCTGAAGTAAATCTATCACCTCATCAACATCATAGCCTAATTTTTCTAATTCTTTCTCAGTAATTTGAGAAAGTTTTGCACCGACATTTTGTCCACCTATCCTACCAAAAGCAATAGCTGTAAAACGAAATTCATTTTCATCTATTGTAAATTTGCCAGTAATCTTTGCAGCCATTTGGCTTCCATGAATATTATTAATGTGAACTTTAAGATCCATTGTAATAATTAAATTTCTACAGCTTTGTTAACATTGTCATCAATTAGAAAGCTCCAATGCTTATCATCTTCAACTTTAAAATCATTAATCTTAAGTGGAATCACTTGTTCACCAAGACATTCATGTTTAATTTCATCTTTTTCTTTTAATTTAACTAATTTCCATTTACTTTTTCCTTGTTGTAATTTACACACAGTTACTGCCCATTTTGCATCAGCATCGATTTTTGGCATCCCTACTGTTTCAGCAATTTCTTCAATCCCAAGTTGTTTTTCTTCACAGAATTTTTTCTTACAAACTCCACATCTCCAAACATCAACAGATCCTATGGTTCTTTCGTCAACGTTGATGTTAATCACACCAAAATAGACTGGCTGATGCTTGCAGGTCTCAGTATCAATACTCAATGTTGTTCACCAATTTTTGGTATTATTTAGTTCTTGCATCATCATATGGTTTTTCTAAAATTACCCCAATATTATCGACAATTTTGTTTCGTTTAAATTCAATATTTTCTCGCTCGCACATCTTTCTGTACATGTTTACTGCTGTAAATCGAGGATGCATTGCCTCAAATTCTATAGGAGTGATATCAATAAAGGCACCAAGTGTCATTAGATCTTTTGATGCTTTTTTTGCCTCATCAGTGGAGATCTTTAGTTTTTTAGCGATGATTTCAGACGACATTTTACCATAACATGTCACTAACAAAAAAACTTTGGCCTGAATAGAATCTAAATGAATTTCAGATACAAGATCATTTTCAATTCTGGAATAAGACATTATTCTTAAAATAAATTAAAGCAACATAAAACATGATCTATACATCTATTTTTTGACTAGAATCTTTTTAGAAATTTTCAAAGAAAATCCCATTGCAATAAAATGAATTATTGCTCCTAAAATTGCAGCATAAATCAAATTATCTAAAACAGTCCAAGAAATGAGAAATGTTAGAACGGATGGGACCGTAATTATGACTGCAATGACTGTTCCTCTTAGAGCAATCTCACGAATTGAAAGTTTAGATTGTTTGTTATCAGACAATAGATAAAATTTTAAAAATGCTAATAAAAACCAAAGATTAGTCAGAAAATATTGTCTTAATTTTTTACTTAATTTTTGTCAGAGTGGTTTGGGGATGAAAATGGACGTAGATAGGTATGAAATCTAATAATTACAACTATGATCATTATTTGTCTTAGGATTACAGATGTCACAATCTAACAAACACTTGTCTTCAGGACAATAACCACAAAATTGCTTTTTCTTTGATTCCATAGTATGTTTTTCTAAATTAGTTATAATATAGAATCTTTCTTCCATTTTTGTATTCTAATGGCTAAACAATCAAAGAATTTTTTTATTTCAATACTATTGTTCTTTCTAGCTGGTCTTTGTGAGATTGGTGGAGGATACCTAGTATGGCTTTGGTTACGTAATGATTTTAGCTGGATGTTAGGTGCAGTTGGTGGTTTTGTATTATTCCTGTATGGAATAGTTCCAACATTTCAAAAAGCTCACTTTCACAGAGTCTATGCAGCTTATGGTGGTGTCTTTATTGTAATGTCTGTATTTTGGGGATGGTTGATAGATGGAGTAAGTCCTGATAACTATGACATTATTGGAACAATTATTGCAGTTATTGGAGTTTTGATAATTTTCTACTATCCAAGAAAAGGAGAGAAGGTTTGATTGATGTAGCAACTACACTTGGAATATTCTTTTCTGCAGCCCTACTAGAAATTGGCGGAGGTTATCTTGTATGGAAATGGTTGAAAGATCACAAAACAAAGATTTTTGGTTTAACTGGAGCATTAATTCTATTTTCTTATGGAATTGTCATGACTTTGCAGCCTGCAGACTTTGGTAAAGTGTATGCAACGTATGGAGGAATTTTTGTTGTATCATCAATAATTTGGGGGTATTGGATTGATAAGAAAAAGCCAGACAGATTTGAGATTATAGGTTCTATAGTAGTGTTGATTGGAGTTGCTGTTATGTTTTATTTTCCAAGATGAATTCTATAAGACATGAATGGGTTTGGTGATAGTTTTGAATCCATAAAGTTTTGAATCCATAAAGTTTTGAATCCATAAAGTTTTGAATCCATAAAGTTTTGAATCCATAAAGTTTTGAATCCATAAAGTTTTGAATCCATAAAGTTTTGAATCCATAAAGTTTTGAATCCATA
>JAPFBP010000039.1 GCA_029250275.1 Candidatus Nitrosopumilus sp.
TTGGACTATCTCTAAAGCTTCCACCTTTTCTTTTATCTCCACCTTCTCTTCTTGGACTATCTCTAAAGCTTCCACCTTCTCTGTTAAATGTTGGAGGTGGTCTCATGTCTTTTTCAGTAGGATTTTCATATTTTTTGCCAATTTCATCAACTCTGATATTGAGTTTTTCAAGTAAAGTTTGGTTTAATCCCTCCCCGTAAACATCAACTCTTGCTGCGATTACTGCCTTTGCAGCAACTGCACGTGCAATTTTTCCTCTTTGCCACCTTGGAGCAGCATGAACCATTGCATGTTGGAATAATAATCCGTGTTTAGGTGGTTGTGAACCTGTCTTCAATGCTCTGAATAATGCTTTTTCAGCTCCTAAAACTTGTATTGTACTAGCAGGCATTGATGCCATTTTTTTGAGACTTCCAGCTCTTCCTAAAATTCTTGCACCAACTGCTGTACCAAGTATTGCTGAAATATTTGGTGCAATCTCTTGCATTTCATTTTCGACATGTTCTTCAAGTTTTTTACGTAATTCATGAAAGTCTAAAATTTGTTTTGCAATTGATTGTACAATTGCTAAATTAATATCTGAAATATCTCCACCTCTACTTTTTGATGAAATTAAAGATAACATTTCTACTTTTGATTCTGGAAAACCTGCTTCTTCAAAAACTTGTTTAGTTAGTGATTCTCGTTTCCCTGCAATTACTATTTGTGCATATCCGTTAATACTATCAATAATATTATCTAATTCTGGAAAATGTAATCCATACCATTCTCTGAGTCTTGAACTTAATCCGTTTGCAATCTTGTCAATTTCATCTAGAGAATTAATTGCTTGTATGATGTGAAGATCTGGACTTTGTGAAACTTCGGTAACTTTTGAAGATGATAATCCTAGAGCAAATTCTCTTAATTTTCCAAGTGTATCTTGTAGGTTTGATGTAAAACCTGAATCTACAATAATTTGTGGTTTATTTGTTTGAATTGTATCTAATTCAGACTCATCCATCAAATGACAATCAATTGAATATTTTTTTAAAATTGCAAGTAATGATTCATCACTTATGGAAAATCCTCTTTGAGTTGATGCTAGATAATTCACAAGTTCATTTAATTTTGATTCTTTACTTTTCACTAAAAGATATTCTTTTACTGGATTTGAGAATGAAAATGCTTTGTCTAGTTTTCCATCATTGAAAACTGCGATTCCCAACTCTGTTAAAATTACAGAATACATGACTAGTTGATTTTAAATCACCTTTAAAAAAGCTACCAGAATCAGGAATCAACTGTTATATTCGAAACTGAGTTAATTAATCAAAGTGGAGCCCAGTATTGCAACTTCAATAGGTAAAATTCAATTAGATAAACCTGTAATGCTGGCATCTGGAATTTTAGGCATTTCATTAGATGTATTTAAACGACTTTATGCATCAGGTGCAGGTGCTGTAGTTACAAAATCTCTTAGTACTGTACCTTGGGATGGATATCCAAATCCTACTATCTTTAGTGTTAAAGGTGGTGGGTGGATAAATGCAGTAGGTCTTTCAAATCCAGGTGCATCAAATTTTGCTAAAATGATTGAACCAAATCAAGACATTCCAATAGTGGTGAGTTTGGTGGGTTCTATACCCGAAGATTTTGAAACTATGATAAAACAATTTGAAAATTGTAAAGTCAAAGCATATGAATTAAATTTATCTTGTCCTCATGTTGCCAAAGTTGGTTTGGAAGTCGGAGATGATCCTGGATTAGTTAAAGCAATTGTATCCTCTGTGAAAAATACTACAACTGTTCCTGTAATTGCCAAAGTTGGTTTAGGAACTAGTAATTATCTTAATACCGTTAGTACTGCAATAGATTCTGGAATTGATGCAATTACTGCTATCAACACAGTTCGTGCAATGGCAATTGATGTTGAAACTAAACGACCTATTCTTAGTAACAAATATGGGGGATTATCTGGAACTCCGATTAAACCAATTGCATTAAGATGCGTATATGAAATTTCTTCACAATATGATATTCCTATTATTGGTTGTGGTGGAATTTCTACTTGGGAAGATGCTGTAGAATTTTTCTTGGCTGGAGCTTCTGCTGTTCAACTTGGTAGTGCAATAGGTGATAACTGGATTGGAGTTTTTGATGAAATTAACAAAGGCATTTTACATTACATGGAGCGAAAAGGTTTCACTACAATAAAGGAAATGGTGGGGCTTGCAAAGAAATCTTAATCATCCTACAATTGTTACAATTGAAAAAGTTATAGATGAAACTCCTACTGTTAGAACTTTAGTTTTTTCTGATGATATAATGCCAAATGTTTTTCCTGGTCAATTTGCTATGGTTTGGATACCTGGTGTAAATGAATTACCAATGAGTGTAATGATTTCCAAAGAAACAGGAAAAGCTGCATTTACAGTTAGAAAACATGGACCTTCATCTACTGGACTGTTCAATGTTCCAGTGGGTGGGCAAATAGGAATTAGGGGTCCATATGGAAATTCATTTAATGTTAAAGAAGGAAAATTATTGTTAGTTGGAGGAGGGACTGGTCTTGTTCCTATGATGAGATTACTTACTTTTGTAAAATCTACAGATGATGTTACTGTACTAATTGGGGCAAAATCAAAAGATGAAGTATTCTTTGAAGATTTAGCAAATGATCTCTTGATAAATAATACACATCGTGTGATTGTATCTACTGATGATGGTAGTTATGGTGAAAAAGGATTTGTTACTAATTTAGTTGAAAAATTGACCAATGAAACTCATTTTGATGCAGTGTATGTTTGTGGTCCTGAAATTATGATGTACAAAACTGTACAATCTGCTCATTCAAGAAATATTTTTGTTCAGGCAAGTCTTGAGAGAATGATGAAATGTGGTGTTGGAATATGTGGCAGTTGCTGTGTTGGTGAGGATCTTGCTTGTAAAGATGGAACTGTATTTGATGGCGAGCATTTGTCTACAAACAAGGAATTTGGTCATTTCCATAGAAACAAGGCTGGGATTTTAGAAAATTACTGAGTTTGACTAGCAAGGTTTAAAATAAATCACGAAAATTCTTTCGGTAAAGGCATGGGTACTCCAAAAATAGTTTTAACAGCTGATAGAACTTTGATGTCTCCTTATAGAGGATTATCTCTTGCAACATTTTTCGGATGTGCTCCAGCTGTAGATCCTAACAGAGATAAAAACAGTTTTTTATATAAAATTCTTGGAAATCAAGTAACTCCAAAAATTCTATTTGATTTCATCTGTAATTGGTCACCTGATATTGACGGTGTGGCAAAATATGCTCCGTATGGATTAAGAAAATTAGAAGCTGGTCTGTTACGTGATGGCTTTGCACGAAAAGATGTAGTTGTTGCTCATCCAAATCACATTGAAAAATTCATTGGTCCTGAAACTGAAGTTATTGGAACTTATGAAATGGATCCTCTTGGAATGGGTCCTGTTACTATGACATTTACTTATGGACGGAAACAAACTTCTTACGATGAATTTTACAATGCTGACTTGCATTATAGAATTAAAGCTGCCAAAGCAAAAACTGGAAGTAAAGCAAAAGTAATTTCTGGTGCATCTGGAACATGGCAATACAACTATGATCCTGCAAAAATTGAAGAATTTGGAATTTATGCAATTCTTGAAGGCGAACTTGGTGGCATTGCACCTGAAATTGATGGACATGCTGGTAGATTCTTTAATTATTTGATTAACGGTGATTTTGAAAATATGGATCCTTTTAGAAAGAGAAGTGACTTTAAAGTTAACATTAAAGAATTTGAAAGAGAAGGGAAAAAAATCCACGCAAGATTTGTAAATTTCTGGGATAGACCTGATTTAGAAGATATTCCTAACATTGTAGAGCCAAGTATGCATGGAATGGTTGAGGTAATGCGTGGTTGTGGTAGAGGTTGTAAATTCTGTGATGTTACATTAAGATCTTTAAGATATTATCCTCCAGAGAAAGTGAAACAAGAAATTGAAGTTAACATAAAGAAAGGTGGTTCCAAATCTGCATGGATTCACAGTGATGATATTTTCGTTTATGGAATGGATCCTAGAACTTCAAAAGGAATGGAGCCAAACAGAGAAGCATTAGAAGAACTATTCACTGCAATCATGTCTACTGGTGTGGAGCATACAAATCCAACACATGGAACGTTGGCAGGTGCAATTGCTGATGAAAAACTCCTCCCAAATCTCTCAAAAATAATGAAAGCTGGTCCTAATAACGTGATTGGTGTACAAGCAGGACTTGAAACTGGTAGTCTTAGATTAATTGGTAAATATGCTGATAGGAAACTTGCTCCATATGATCCATCTGAATGGCATTGGGTTGTAAAAGAAGGTGTAAAGACAATGAATGAAAATTATTGGATTCCCGCATTTACTTTGATTATGGGTCTTGATAATGATGAAACTCCTGAAGATTCATGGGATACTATTCAATTAATCAGTGAATTAGAACATGAACAACCTGATTCAATGTTTACTGCTACTGCACTTACATTTGTTCCAATTGGATTATTAGAACAATCACAGTTCTTTAATATTGGAAGTGAAATGACTCCTGCACAACTTGGAGTTCTTTACAAGACATGGCAACACAATTTCAAATATGGTATTCAAAAATTCATGACTAAGACTGGTTCAAAAGGTCCACAAAGATACGCCTTTAATGCACTTGCAAGATCTCTTGGAGGCATTCCACTTGCTGCAATGGAGAAATATGCTCGTAGAAAGAGTAAGGAACACGAAAAAGTTATTGAGATTATTAAATCCAAGTATTGGTAGTCATACAAATACATAAATTCACTAATTCTTATTCAAAACTATGGCAACACACGGTTCACTTACTAAAGCAGGTAAAGTAAGAGGGCAAACTCCAAAAGTTGAAGGTAGAAAGATTGTGGGCGATAGTGCTAGTGTTGCAAACAAAAGTAACTTCAACAAACGATTTGTTTTAGGTAGATTCCCTGGTCAAAACAAACCTGGACAAAGAAGAAAGAGACGTTAGTTTATTTTATAATATTTTTATTATTTTGTGATCATTTTATCAACCGTAGAATGGACAGAACCATTAAACAACAAACTTATAAAGTACTGGTACCGTACTATAAGGTATGGTAGAAGATTTAAGATTAGATAGTTTAGAGGGCGTAGGTCCTGTAACTACAAGAAAATTATCCGATGCAGGTGTCCACAACGTCATGGATCTCATCGTTAGAGGTCCTGTTGAAATTGCAGCTATTACAGGAATGGAAAAAGATACTGCTGAAAAAATTGTTGAAAAAGCCAGACAACATTTAGTTGAAGGTGGAATAATTGCCAGTCATTTTACACGTGCAACTGAAATTTATAAACATCGACAAAATATTGGTAAAATTACAACTGGTACAAATTGTCTTGATACTTTGTTTGATGGTGGTCTTGAGACTCAAGCATTAACAGAAGTTTATGGTGAGTTTGGTTGTGGTAAAACACAATTTGCACATACCATGTCTGTGATGGTTCAAAAAAGCAAAGAAGAAGGTGGTCTTGATGGCTCTGTCTTGTATATTGATACTGAAAATACTTTCAGACCTGAAAGAATTGTATCTATTGCCAAAGCACATGATATGGATCCTGAAAAAGTTTTAGACCGTATCATAGTAGCTCGTGCATATAACAGCTCACATCAAATACTAATTTTAGAAGAATCTGGTCCTGTAATTGAAGAAAACAATGTTAAATTAATTGTTGCAGATTCTGCAGTTGGACTGTTTCGTGCTGAATATCTTGGACGAGGAACATTAGCTGTTAGACAACAAAAATTAAATCATTTTGTTCATTTGTTGTCTAGAATTGCAGAAACATACAACTGTGCTGCACTTGCAACAAACCAAGTTATGGCATCACCGGATGTCTTCTTTGGAGATCCAACACGTCCAATTGGTGGAAATGTAGTTGCACATACGAGTACCTATAGAATCTACTTTAAGAAATCAGGTAAGAAACGAATCGCTAGAATGGTAGATAGTCCTCACCATCCTGAAGAGGAAGTAATCTTTGCTCTAGGTGAAGCAGGTGTTATAGATCCTGAAGATATTGACAAAAAGACTACCAAAAAGGTAATTGTCAAAAAATCTACTAAAAAAACAAAAGATCTTGAGATAGAGGCTACAGTAGAAACACCTGAGATAGAGGCTACAGTAGAAACACCTGAGATAGAGGCTACAGTAGAAATCGAATCTGATGATTTCGAACCTACAGAAGAGTAATTCTTCTTTTTTCTATCTTTTCATTTTTTTATTTCAGTAAATCAACAAATTATAAAATACACCTCTGTGAATTTATTAATACATCATGACAGATCTTTACCGATTACTTCCAGAAGAGATGGAACAACTTGTAATGGATATGGGTTATCCTAGATATCGTGCAGATCAAATTCTACTTCCATTATATTATAAATTTCCAAAACAACTCGATGATATACCACAACTTCCAAAAAAATTAAGAGATGACTTGATTGCAGGAGGATATACAATTGGTTCTGCAAAAGAAATTCATCGTATTGTAAGTGAAGATGGAGATACAACAAAACTATTGCTTAATCTGTCAGATAATAATTATGTAGAGGCTGTTTTGATGCAATATGATCCATCTAAAATTGGTGGTCATCCACGTTCAACTATTTGTGTTTCTACTCAAATAGGGTGTGCCATGGGGTGTGTGTTTTGTGCAACCGGACAAATGGGATTTGAAACAAATCTAAAGGCAGAACATATTGTGTCACAAGTAATTCATTTTGCAGAAATATTACAGCAAAGAGGAGAGCATGTAACAAATTTAGTTTTTATGGGCATGGGAGAACCTATGGCAAATTATGATGAAATGATTCGATCTGTAAAAATTTTAACACATGATAGAGGATTTGGATTGGGTCAAAGACACATTACAATTTCCACTATTGGAATTAAATCTGGAATTGAAAAACTAGCTGAAGAAAATCTACAGATAGGTCTGGCAATTTCTCTTCATGCTCCAAACAATGAATTAAGAAAAAAATTAGTTCCTACTGCTAGTCCTAATTCAGTAGAGGAAATAATTGAACTAGGTGGAAATTATTTTAAAAAAACTGGACGTCGTGTGACATTTGAATATGCACTTATGGCAGGAGTCAATGATTCGCCTGAAATTGCAACAGAGTTGGCTAGGCTTTTGAAGGGAAATGGGTCTCATGTGAATTTGATCCCAATTAATCCAACTGCAGGTGATTTTCAACGTCCATCAGAAAAAAATATCCAAGAATTTGAACGGATTTTATCTGAGGCAGGAGTAAATTGTACAATTAGAATCGAAAAAGGCACAGAAATTTCTGCTGCATGTGGTCAACTTAGAACTGATCTCATTGGTTAAACTGGATCTAACTTTTCTAAGTCTTAAAATAGGGCTTTAATCAGTATTTTTCACCATATTTATTTAATAGAATTGAGATATTTACGCATGGTTAGCCCAACATACAAGAAATTATCAAATGCATGTGATGCCATGGCACCAAGATTCAAACACATATTGTCTCTAGTTCCAGAAAATGAAACTATATCTTCTGTGTCCTTTTTTGAGAAACATAAAGAAGAGTTACTACAGATTTACAAGAATGAAAAATACGCCAAAGCAACAATCTCTCAGGCAATAAAATGTGCTCGTGATCTGAGTGTTCTTCAAAGATGCGATGAAATATCCACTCCAGAGTGGTTTGAGAAACTCAAAACAGTATCTTATTGGCAGTCTCAACTTCGTGGAAGCAGGGTGAAGAACTCTTCTCCAAAAAATAACATTAGCACAAAAACTCAATATCTATATCATCTGTGGAATTTCAACAAGTGGTTATCAAAAAGAACATTTACAATCAATACACTTCAGGGAACTCTGGAAAACACATTTGTACAAAAAGCAGAGAAAAAACAGTTTGAAAATATTGAGGATTTGTTTGCAATATTGGAACAACCATTTGCAGATCAAAAAAACATAACCCGTATAGTAAAACAGTATCTTTTAGATGACACACATGCTAACAAAAAAGCATCGTATCTTACAGTAATTAAAAGTGCAATTGCGTCATATTTTGAAAAAAATGAGCAACCGATACAGATTTTGTTCAACCCAAAAACAGTATACAGTACTGAAATTGATTACGAACAAAGCATGTCACTTTCTGAACTCATGGAGTTTCTTACTACTGGAAAGCCATCTATAACTGAAAAGACATTATTTCTCTGTAAATTTCATCGCGGACTTGATGTATCAACACTTGTAGATAGATTCAACTATGAAGCATGGGAACAAATTGCTAAATGGTTTGGATCAGAGAATCATGATTCATGGGATCTTGAAAAGTGCCCTGTCCCAATATCTCTTATGCGCATCAAAACTGATTTTAAACATGTTGGATTTCTTGACAGGGATGCAATTTATGAGTTACAGAGATACCTGGATTATCGAAAGACAAAGACAAAGCAAAACATGGAACAGGGACAACCACTCTTTTTGAACAAGTTTGTAAGACCCGTAACTGTTGCTTGGGTATTTGAGAGTTTTTCACGTATTGCAAAAAGAGCTGGAATTCAAAAATTCGTAGAGATAAATGGCAGAAAGCAATTCAAAATGGATTCTCATGAACTTCGTGACTTGTTAAAATCAACTCTAATTGATTCTGGATGTAGACCTGATATTGCAGACCATGTAATTGGTCACAAGCCAAAAGATTCCTATGAAAAACAGACAACACTATACCCGGAAACACTACGAAAGGAATACTCCAAGGCATCAAAGAGACTCAACATATTCACAAAATTTACATCAGTAGTTAATGGAACTGATGATTCAGACATGCTAAAAGCAGAACTGAATCAAGCCCTAAACAAACTAAACCAGAAAGAATCAGAAGAAAACTCCAGAGAATCGGCACTGCAAAGACACGAGCTGATCCTAAAGCAGCAACAAGAAAAGGCAGATGCAAACGAAAGAAAACTCCAAGAACTCCAAGAGCAGATATCTAAGATGAATCAATCTAATTCCAAATCCACGGAATTCTGCTGTGTAAACTGCTCCATTATCCATGACAGAGACCAGTGCCCCAACTGCGGCTCTAAAGTGAGAAGGATTTATGACTCAAGATAACAAACGAAAGACTTTGAATAGCCATCTGACTGTTATTTCAAGGATGGACTTACTGTTTGAAAGATAGATTTCTCATTTAGCAAATTCTTTTTGAGTTGAATTTTTACTGCAATGCGCCTACTGACAACAGTCACTTTGACATTATTGAAAAATTGTCTCATATTTTTTGATTTTTTTGTCATTATAAGATAATTTATACTCATTAGACACTAGTCTGCAACCAATTAATGAATTAATTTTTCCATACCTTGATGTTTGAGAAATAGGATATTTTTTTAAAAAATGGACATTCACTATATTCAAAACCAAAAGATGAATGATTCCATCATTCTTTGATGAGATTTAGGAATACGTGTCTGGTTGATCCCTATGATTGGGCAAATTGCACTAATAAATTAACAACTGAAATAATCAAGATTCCTGAAACTTTGTTCGTACCAGAACTTACAAACAATACTGATGTTGCAGTTTCTGCAACACAGACAAAAGAAATTGATACAAATAATGATCAAGTAATCCTTTTATTTTTGATTGTACTAGTAGTGTTAGTAGTAATGGCATATTTGATTTACACAAAAAAATTAACTATACCCGCTCCAAAAAAAGATTCTGTAAATTTTGAATTTCTGGAATAACCCGTCGTTAGTGATGATATCCATATCATCACTCGCGGTGACTTTATTTCAAATGTGCTTTAAATAGAAAACTGCATCATGTCATTGGTTGTTTTGAATAGTTGCAAAGTGTGTGGTAAGACACAAAGAATTGAACGAGACCATGAAATTATATGCAGTAGATGAGTTGCGTAATTACAAACAAAATATTACGTTTTATCGTATTTGATTTCTAATTTTATGGAATCACAGCAAACTCTTGCTTCCATAACTCCTTGAAATTAATAATTCCACAAACAATTTCACTAATTCTGTCATACATACATAATTAGTTCCTAAACGTGTCTGAACTTATTCTGAATCTTTTGATTTGTGCAATGATGTGCTCTACCTTGATTCTAATTTTAGCTTGGGATTTGTTTCATTCTTTCTGAGAATCAGTTAACACTTTTCCTTTCTTTTTCTTGTAGGGTAAAATGCTGATTTGTTTTGGAAAATCTTTTTGTACCCCAAGATATCCAAGGTCATAAAAGTTCAGCAACTGATCTGATAGAACAGGATATTTTGATTTGTAAATTTTATAATCATGATGGCTGCCAGGTGAATGTGTAGATTTGTGGATTATCTCACCATTTAGATTAACTGTGATTTGGTTTGTAACTGTATGTTTTTTCTTTTTTCCTGAATAATGTGTCTTTCTTTTCTTCTTGTTTTTTGGTCTAGGTATTGACTGTTCAGTCCCATCAGTGATTGCAATTAGTTCAGGAAAGAACTCTTGGAGTTGTACCATGTTGATAATCTTTTTTGAATCTGCATATTTTTTGGCAGGGATTGGAATGGATTGTTTCACTGCAGGTTCCAAATATCTGATGTCACACATCACATTTAATTTATTCAAATCAAATATCATTCCCAACATGTCGTATGTTGTGTACATTCGATAATACATTAACAGCATTAGAATTCTGTCTTTGAGGGGGAGATCGAACTTGTGCCCTGCACCAATCTCTCTTTTCCTATTTTTTGATAGATGTTTTGCTTTTGTAGTTTTGTATTGTTTTTGTATTTATTTGGATAAAGAATCAAATTGTTGTGGCGTAATTCCCGTAATGGATAGGAATTGTTTTGGTTTTTTTGCTAATTTTGTATGGTTAAACATGAATTGAGAATGGTTCTATCTTAGCTTTAGATCTTGTTGTGAGTAAATTTGGATTATTCCATCAAATTGTATCAATTACGCAACAGATCTATTATTTATCGAACTCTCAAAAATAAGCTTCATTAACTGGTATATTTCCTGTTATCTCATAAGCCTCGATGAAGTGAGAAATTCTATCTAGGTAGATGCGGAGAGGTTGGTAAAAAATTTTTAACCTTCCGGAAACATTTCCGGAAAGTAAAGATTAGCATGATCGTCTGATATGATGGGATCAATAATCAGTGATGAATTTGTGGACAATTCGTCCATTAGTATTATATAGTAAATTTTTAAGAAAATAGTCAATAACATGAATAACGAAATAGGACGTAAAATAACTAGTCTTACATTAATGACAATTATGTTAGCTGGTGGAATGACCTTTGCAGTACCAGGAATGGTACCAG
>JAPFBP010000040.1 GCA_029250275.1 Candidatus Nitrosopumilus sp.
TGAAGAAAAAACTCACACTTGAAATAATTGATGTTAATTCTGAAAAGATCCAAACTGATTTCACTTTATCTTCAACATATGAAAAAATTGAAACTGTAAAACATGTGGACATGGGTGTTGAATAATGACTCTGGAATTTTTATCAAGTTTATCTGAGATTGAAATTATTGGTGAATTGACTCTTCTCTCCTTGTTGATTGGTGGGATAATGATGGGAGTCGGTGTAATTGTTGCACGAACTGTGCAAGTTTTATTTACAAAATATTATGCTCCACAATTGCCTCAGGATTCTGCAAAAAACTTTGGCAAGCTAATTTATTTTGGAATTATAATTCTCACTTTTTTGGTCTTCACATCTACCACTGGTGTTGATTTCTCTGGATTACTTATTGCAGGAGGAATATTTGGTATTGTGATTGGGTTTGCAACTCAATCGGTTGTTTCTAATTTAATCTCGGGTATCTTCTTAATGATTGAAAAACCTGTAAAACAAGGTGATAAAATTGAGATTCATGGCTCTGATATTTCTGGCACTTTGCTTGATATTAGCACTTTTTCTGTTCGTGTCAAAAAATTTGATGGAACTATAATTCGAATTCCAAACGAATCCTTCTTCACATCAAATATTCGCTCATTATCATCTACTCCTGTAAGAAGATCTGAGGCCATGATTGGAATTGCCTACAAAGAAGACATTGATGCTGCCATATCTGTTATGGATAAAGAAATTCGTAAATCTCTGAAATTTGTTTTAATGTTGCCTAAACCTGAATTTAGAATTAATGAATTATCTGATTCGAGTGTAAATATTCAGATTTTGGTTTGGCATCCTAGAGATGATTGGGATCAAGTTGGTCCGGTATTACTCAAAGTTGCTAAAAAGGCATTAGATGATAATGGAATAGAAATTCCATTTCCACAACGTGTTATTTGGAATGCAAAATATTAGTTTATGCCGATTTTTGAATTTGTTTTTTTTGTTCTCTCTTCTTTTTAATCAAACTAAACATTATCATTCCAACATTGATGATTGAAATAATTTCAATTAAATCCACACCGTACAAGAGCCAATCAATCACTGGGTGAACTCTTGATATAATTCCTACTTCTAACATAATATCGGCATTCCATATCATATGTGGAACTTGTATGAATTGTATTATTGCAATCAGTACTATACTACCTAAGATTTTATTTTCATACCAATTCCAAAATTTATTCCATGCATTCATGTAATACATTATTTTTTAATTCTATTAAACACAGCGAAAATTAGATTCCCCTAATTAGACTAGACTAATTATTTTAGGAATAAAAATAATTAGTTTGAACTAATCTATCCACATATCTTTATGAATTAAATTCTTTGAAGTAGAGATATATTCACTTAGCATCCAATATCAATATTTTTTCCCTGAATTAGAATATTTAAAATATAATGCAGTATGAAGTGACTCTGAACCTGAATCATCTTTTTTTCATATTTCAAAATTAATGAAAAACTAATAGTATTTTTCCATCGTTGGCATGACTGAATCTAAATTATATGAAGTGACCTCGTTTGATTCTAACGATTCATGTGTAAGTGGTTTGTCACTTTTTATAAATTTTGCAATAACGCCCACTGCATGTAATTCATCAATTTTTTTTATGGTAACATCAAACCGACAGTCATTACTGATGGATTTTTCAATTTTTTTAATAAGACCAATCCAAGGTTTTAAACGATATTCTGTTTCTATAGAAGACATTTTTGTAACAATCTCCATGTGCTTAAATGTCCTAATGAGGGCAACTGCCAATACTACAGTGCCCACTCCAGTTAGCCAGTGAGCAATACTAATCCATATCTCTATTTGGTGACTTAATTCCATATCATGTTCAATATTTTCTGAAGAGATAATTTCTTCAGTAAAAATACTTAACGTAAAACTAGAACTAACTACAAGAGTAAAGCACAGATTGTAATTAATATAATTTTATTCCTTAGTAACTGAATTTTCTAAATTTACTTAGTATTCGTAGATCATCTTTTCCATCTAACAATTTTACCAAGTAATACATAAAATTTATGATCTAACAAAAAATAAACTCATTAGGATTACTAAAAGAAAAGAGAATAAAAGAAAACAATATCTTTTTTAATAATAATTGATATTCTCCATATATGCAATTTGGAGTCATAGAGATAATGTATTCTATTATGATTACACCTACATCGATAGGAATTGCATTTGGAGCTTAGTTCTTCATGAAGACAATATTAATAGTCATAAATGGTAAACAGTATACGCGTTTTTCTTTTTTCAAAAATTGACAAAAATAATTTGAAAATATAACAAGTAATTATTACAAGAATGACAATTGATGATATTGCAAGAACGTGGATGTTTAAGTGGAATATCTTAAGATGAATTCTTGACTGCTTTTGAATAGATGGTTAAGAATGACATCATTGAGATTTGATTCTTTCTTTTTTCATCCAGATTGTTCTATTTTTATGATCAATTAATTCTATACTCATTTCATTTAATTTGTCACGAATTTTATCTGCTTTTTCAAACTGTTTTTCTTTTCTATATTCTTCTCTGTTTTTAATTAATTCATCAATTTCTCCTTTTTCACTCTCTGTAATTTCTGAAATTACTAATCCTAAAATTCCTCGCATTCTCTTTAATTCTTTTTTTATTTCATCAGCATTGTTTTTTCCTAATTTTTCCTCCGCGGCTAACTTGTTGGTCTCTTTTACTAGTTGAAAAAATGCTGATAATGCTAGATGTGTGTTAAAGTCATTATCTAAAGAATTATCAAAATCAACACCTAGTTTCTTTATCATTTGTGTAATGTCTTCACTATTTTCATTATTGACATGAACTAATTCATAATGACAGGTCTCAACTTGTCGCCATTTAGTTAAATTCTCTTTTAAGAATTCTTCAGAATAATCAATTGGTTTTGAATAGTGTCCTGACAAACAAAATAGTCTGATGATGTTGGGTCCCCAATTCTCTAAAACATGTTTGATTGATTTTACGTTTCCTATGGATTTTGACATTTTTTCACCGCCGATTGTTACCATTCCAACATGCATCCAAATTTTTGCAAACTGACTACCTGTACATGATTCTGATTGGGCAATTTCATTTTCATGATGAGGGAAAATTAGATCTCTTCCTCCTCCATGTATGTCAAAATTATTCCCGAGATACTTTATACTCATTGCTGAGCATTCAATGTGCCAGCCTGGTCTTCCTTTACCCCATGGACTATCCCAGATTGGTTTTATGTCTGAGAATTTCCACACTGCAAAATCTAGCGGATCTTTTTTTTGCTCATCCACTGCAATTCTAGAACCTGATTGAAGTTCATCTATTTTCTTTTTTGATAACTTACCGTAACTTGGAAATTTTGACACTGAAAAATAAACACCATTTTTTGAAGTGTATGCTATTTCTTTTTCAATTAGTTTTTCTATAAACTTGATAATGTCATCTATGTGCTCTGTTGCTTTTGGATAGGCTGTTGCTCGCTTTACATTTAATCCCTCAAAATCTTTAAAATAATTTTCAATGTATTTGGTACTGATTTTTTCTGCAGTTGAATTTTCTGTTTGGGCTCTATTGATGATTTTATCATCTACATCTGTAAAGTTTTGAATTAATTCTATCACTATACCTTTGTTTTCAAGATATTTTCTAAGAACATCAAAAACTATTATGGTTCTGGCATGTCCTATGTGCGATTCATCATAGACAGTTACCCCACAAAGGTAAATTTTTATATTTTTTGAAATGTCTAATTCTTGTTCTGTATTTGATAGTGTATCTTGTATCTTCATGATTGCCAACTGTCTGGTTTTTGTGATGGTAATCTTTTATGTTCGCTGTTTACATTTAATTGATAGATTTTTTCTATAATTTCTCTATCAATTTGAATAATTTTTTCTGTTTCTTGAATTGTTAATTTTTTCTCAAATAGACAATAAAGAATAGAGTCGATTTCTTCATATGGTACTCCTAATTCTTTTTCTGCCTCATGCTCTTTCCATAAATGCGGGCTACTTTTTTTTGAGATGATATTTTCTGGAACTCCTAAATATTTTGCAATTTCTCTTACTTGAAGCTTGTATAGTGAGATGATTGGTGTAATATCTGATGCACCATCTCCAAATTTTGTAAAGTATCCAATCATATGTTCACTTTTGTCACTTGATCCTAATACAAGATAATTTTTAGCATTTGCATAATAATACAAAATGTTTGTTCTGACTCTTGCACGAAGATTGCCTCTAGATTTCTCATTTGGTTCAAGATACATTGCATATTCATTAATTATTGGTTTAATGTCAATTAGCTTGTATTCTATTCCTGTTAAAGCAATCATCTTCATTGCATCGTCAGTTTCAGAATTGGGTGTAGTGGTAGTGTCTGGCATTATTAATGCGAGTGTTTTGTCTTTTAATTTTCTTTTACAAATGTATGCTAAAACTGCAGAATCAATACCTCCACTTAATCCCAATATCACACCATTGGCATGACTTTTTTCTATTTGATTTAATAGAAATTTTTCAATTGTTTCAGTGATTGAAGTGTAATTTTGATTTGTAATTTCATCGATGATGGATTGATTCAACAATTTGATTTTAGAATGTATGAGAATAAAACTTATACCTGTTGTATAGTGCATGCTAGGTAAGAATCAGGAATTTTATTTGACTCTTTTTTAAAATTACACCACTCGTGACCCACATGCGGTTGTATTTTTTTGAATTTACACAGTACTTTTGAAATTAAATGTCGATATAGATGCCATCTTCTCTGGCTTGTACTGGATATGTTTCAAGTTTTACGTCTTTGAGATAATCTGTTAATTTACCTGTCTTGATGTTATAATGCCAAAAATGTAATGGACATTCTACAATATCTCCTTCTAATTTACCTGGTGCAATTGATCCATCTTGATGAACGCAAAGATCATCAATTGCATAATATCCATCTTGATTAAAAATTGCTATTTGCTTACCGTCTACTTTGAAGGCTTTACCTTTTCCTTCTGCTACTGCTCCTTTATCTGCAATTTTCTTCCAAGCCAATATTTTTGTTATATTCTTGTCATTTATTTACATTCGCATGATAGAATTTTATACTGTAATTCTTTGATGTTTTTATTGAGCAAAGTAAAGACTAGTCCAAAATTAATCAAAGAGGGAAAATTATCCTATGAGTGGGCTAGATCTCACATGCAAATTCTTAATAATACTATTGATCGATATAAAAAATCAAAACCTCTAAAGGGCATAACTCTTGGATTTTGTTTACACATTACAAAGGAGACATCTGTTTTACTGATGGGTGCTAAGGAATTAGGTGCCACAGTTGCATGCTGTGGAGGAAATCCTCTAACTACACAAGATAATATTGCTGCATTTTTAGTATCTCAAGGAATCAATGTCTATTCTTGGCATGGACAGTCAGTTAAAGAATATGATTGGTGTATTGATCAAGTTCTAAAACATAAACCAACTATTCTCACTGATGATGGTGCTGATATGAACATCAAAGCACATTTTGATAAACGATTCAAAGACCTAAAAATACTAGGCGCTACTGAAGAAACGACTGCGGGTGTTACTAGAATTAGAGCTGTGGAAAACCAAGGGAAATTGCGTTATCCTGTAATTTTAGTTAACGAAGCATACACAAAACACATGTTTGATAATCGATATGGGACTGGTCAAAGTACCATTGATGGATATCTTCGTGCAATGAATCTCCTTATGGCATCAAAACGTGTCGTAGTTGTTGGATATGGTTGGGTAGGACGTGGTGTTGCATCAAGATTTAATGGAATGGGCTCTAAAGTTATTGTAACTGAAGTAGACCCTGTAAAAGCTCTTGAAGCTCATATGGATGGATTTGAAGTAATGCCAATGACTGAAGCTGCAAAGATTGGAGATATGTTTGTCACATGTACTGGAATGACTAGTGTAATTCGTAAAGAACACATTCTAAAAATGAAATCCGGTGCAATTATGGGTAATGTAGGTCACTTTGATGTTGAAATTGATAGTAAATTTTTGTTAAAATCTTCAAAATCAGTTAAAGAAGTAAGACCAAATCTAGATGAATGTATTTTGAAGAATGGAAAACGAGTTTATCTTATTGGACAAGGCCGTCTTGCAAATCTGGTTGCAGCAGAAGGACATCCTCCTGAAGTAATGGCACAATCATTCTCAAATCAAATTTTATCCGTATTGTATATTCTTAAAAATCACAAAAAAATGGAAAATAAAATTATCAATGTTCCTGAAGAAATTGATAAACAAATTGCAGTTGATGCCCTAAAGGCAATGGATGTTAAAATTGATAAATTAACTCCTGAACAAGTAAAATATGCAAACAACTGGTAAACTTCTTAACCTCAATCACGGCATTGACTAATATCAAATGAACAAAAAAGCTATCATTACAAGTGCATTACCATATGCAAATGGTGAAATTCATTTAGGACACGTTGCATCCACATATCTTCCTGCAGATGTAACTAACAGATTTTTAAAAATGAATGGAGTAGAGTCATACTATGTTTGTGCTACTGATGATTTTGGAACTCCTATTCTGATTCAATCTGAAAAAGAAGGAAAAACTCCTGCTGAATATGTGGCTCATTGGAATAAGCGAGACTATGATGATTTTACTGCATTTAATATTAAATTTGACTATTTTTACAAAACTAGTTCTTCAGAAAATATTGCCTTTGTTCAAGATGTTTTTAAAAAATTAAATGATTTAGGGCATATTTACGAAAAAGAAATCATCCAATTCTATTGTAATAACGATAAAAAATTTCTACCTGACAGATATGTGAAAGGAATTTGCCCTTATTGTAAGGCAGAGGATCAATATTCTGATCTTTGTGAAAGTTGTGGCCGTGTACCTGATGAAATTACTGATCCAAAATGCTCTCTTTGTGGGCAACCTCCAACTAAAGAAAAAACCAATCATTATTTTTTCAAACTCAAAAATTTTGCTGATTCCTTAGCAAAATGGTTAGAAGAAAATCAAAATCTACAAAAAGATGTTAAAAAATATGTCCAAAATTGGATTAAATCTGGCTTAATTGATTGGGATATTACAAGAGATATTCCTTGGGGGGTACCAGTACCACTTGCTGGTGCAGAAGGTAAAGTTTTCTATGGTTGGTTTGATAATCATTTAGCATACATTTCTACTGCCATTAAATTTCTTAATGATAAGGGAATTAATGGAAAAGAATTTTGGAATTCTGCTGACATTTATCATTTTATAGGAAAAGACATTGTGTATCATCATTATCTTTTCTTACCTGCAATGAGATTGGGAATTAATTCAGAATACAAGCTTCCGGATTACATTCCAACTAGAGGACATCTAACTTTACAATCAAAGAAAATTTCAAAAAGCAGGAATTGGTATATTGGGTTGAAACAATTTTTAGAATATTATCCATCTGACTATCTTCGATTCTATCTTATCTCTATCAATCCATATTCACAAGATGACTTGAATTTTGATTGGGATGATTTTACAACTAGAATTAATTCTGAATTAATTGGGAATCTTGGGAATTTTGTTAATAGGGCACTAGGATTTACCAAAAAAGCATTTAATGGAATAGTTCCAGAACCTGATTCTTTTGATGAAAAAGACTCTGATGCAGAAGAAAAAATAAAACATCTATCTGTTGATGTGGGTTCACTTATGGAACAAAATCATCTTGACAGGGCTTTGAAAAAAATTATGGAGTTCTCGTCTTTTTTTAATCAATATTTTCAACACAAAGAGCCTTGGAAAAAAGGTCCTGGAACTGCAAATTGTGTATATCTTTCAGTAAATGCTGCAAGAGCAATTTCAATTGCACTTTTCTCTTTTCTACCTGAATCTTCACAAAAAATTTGGGAACAGTTGGGGTTAGACGGAGAAATAAGTACATCTTCTTGGTGTGACATGTCATTATTGGGAATTACACCAAATCATGTGCTGGGTGATGCATCTCCAATATTTACAAAAGTAGATGAATCTGATGTCAAAAAACACAAAAGCCAATTAGGACCATCTGAGTAATCATGAAATCTATTCCAAGAATTTCTACAAGGGGTTACTATGATCTTTCTAATGGACTGACGTTGAAAAATAATTCATACTACACATATCCAAAAAATGATTTTAAAAAATTAATTAATTCACAAGAAATCACAATTATGATACATGGATTAAGAAATGATAACGCAGGAGCTATCGCTAAGGTCGTTTTAGCACAAAAACAATTACGAAAATTAGGATACTTTAATCCTGTAATTGGATATAGTTATGATTCAAATATCCGTGGTGCCCATTTAATTAAACATGTAAAATACGCTCTTACTGTAGGTCAAAAAATTGCAATAAAAAATGGAAAAAATCTTGGAAAATTTATTGAAGATTTTAAAACTATCAGTCCTAAAACAAAGATAAGACTAATGGGGCATTCTTTAGGTTCACAAGTAATTTTGAGTACTTTAGAATATCTTGCAAAAAAGAAACAAAATGTTGGAATTGTAGAAGGTGTATATTTTTTTGGCGCGTCAATAACTAATGATGTCCCATCGTCAAAAAAATATGGAAAAATTCTTCAAACAATAATCCATTCAAAAATAGTAAATCACTATGCTCCTAAAGATGAAGTTCTTCTATGGGCAAACAAGGAAAAATATGTAAATGGTCCACTTGGTCTAAACGGTGCAACTGGTAAACCAATAAGAAAATACCGTCAAAAATTAGTCAAGCCAAAAAATCATCGTTTTGCTAGCTATGCTCAAGTTTTGAATTCATATCCCTAATTATTCTGAACGTATTGGTTTAGTATGATTCGTACATTAGTTTTTTATATAAAAAACAACATTCATATTTTATTATGAAAACAAGCATAGACCATTCAAACAATAAATCTATTTTGTACCATCTTCACATTTTAGATGAACAATATGATGTGCATGTAGATCTTTCAGAATATCCTTGTTAGTTTCTAGAATGATTTTTAGATAACTTTTGTCAAAATAATTTATGAATGGAATAAACTGTGATAATTGTTTCACTGGATACAGACCTGGACAGTTAATAGCATGTGATCAATGCGGTTCAGAATTTTGTGATAGTTGTATAAAAAATCACAAACACTAATGTTTGATTTAAAAAATTCAAAACTTCATAAGATCCATTTTTAATTAAAATCTATGGTTCATTCAATAAATTTTGTAGTTTTAGGTAAGCAAGACATTACAACAGAATTTGGGAAAAAAGGAACTGAAACTGATCTTACTCTTTATGATAGAAAGGAATCTGATGTTATCAAAACATGGGTTGTCCCTAGTGGATTTCCAGATAAAATTCAACCACTGTTTCAGGCAATAAACTTGGCAGAATATGTAATATTTCATGTAGATAAACTAGATAAATTCACTGGTGAGCAAATCATTGCACTTGATTCTTTAAAAAAAGAGAAAGGGATTCTATCACATACTTTTGATGTTGATGAGTCAAAATTAGATTTAATGATAAAGGGAACTGTAGTTGAAAAATATATCAAAGTTGAACAAGATCAAATTAAAGAAGAAATGGATAAACTTGAACCATTTACAAATGGGGGTCCATCTGAAATGGTAGTTGATCATTGTTTTGATGTTAAAGGTGTTGGAACTGTCATTTTAGGTAAAGTAACTAATGGAACAATAAAACAATATGATAATTTAAAATTATATCCTGCTGGAATTGATGTTTTGATAAAATCAATTCAAATGCATGATGATCCTGTTACTGAATCTATTTGTCCTGCACGCGTTGGATTGGCAGTAAAAGGTGCAAAACCTGATGAAGTTAGTCGTGGAGATGTAATTTCTACAGAAGGAGCAGTTGATGTTAAAACTGAGATTGAACTTGATTTTCAAAAGAGTCCTTTTTACAAAAATGATATTGCAGAAAATCAAGGATGTTTAGTGAGTATTGGATTGCAAATTAAATCTGCAAAATTTTCATCCATCTCTCCATTAAGACTTTCATTTGAAAAACCAATTGTATGTAAGAAAGGACAAATTGCTGTCATTTTAAAACCGGAATCTCTTACAATTAGAATACTTGGAAGCGGAAAAATCCAATAAGCGAGTTTAATTAATTCAAAAATTATAATTGAATGATTATGGAACCTGTACGTTCATGTCCTATTTGTCCAAAATGCGGTTCAAAACGATTCATTAGACTTCCTGGTGACAAGGTTACTGTCAAATGTCGTTCATGTGATAGAATAATTGAAATTTAATTCATAGTTAATATTTGCAATATTCTTGTCAGAATTATGGCAAAAACATGGAAAGATGCTGATATCAATCTTGATCTAATTAAAGATCAAATAATTGCTGTAATTGGTTATGGAATTCAAGGTGATGCACAAGCAAATAACATGAAAGATTCTGGTCTTAATGTAATCATTGGTCTTAAAGAAGGCGGTAATAGCTGGAAAAAGGCACAAGTTGATGGTCATAAAGTAATGTCTGTTGCAGATGCAACTAAACAAGCAGACATTGTTCACATATTGATTCCTGACATGATTCAAGGTCAAGTATACAAAGATGAAATCGGACCAAATCTTTCAGAAGGAAAAGCATTGTCATTTTCTCATGCAGCTGCAATCTATTGGAAATGGATTGAAGCACCAAGCAACGTTGATTTAATCATGGTTGCACCAAAGGGACCTGGTTCTAAAGTCCGAGAAACATATCTTGAAAATTTTGGAACTCCTGCAATTGTTGCAGTTGAACAAGATTTCACAGGAAAAGCTTGGGATAGAACATTGGGAATTGCAAAAGCAATTGGTAGTGCAAGAGCCGGATTAATCAAAACTGCTTTCAAAGAAGAGGTAGAAACTGATTGGTTTGGTGAACAAGCTGACCTTTGTGGTGGAGCAGCTTCTATGGTTACAAATGCATTTGAAACTCTTGTTGAAGCAGGATATCAGCCAGAAATTGCATACTTTGAAGTTTTACATGAACTTAAACTCATTGTAGATATGATTCAAAGATATGGGATTAATGGAATGTGGAGACGTGTAAGTGAAACTGCTAGATATGGTGGACTAACACGTGGACCAATGGTTATGGATTCTACAAACAAAGAGAACATGAAAAAAGTTCTCACCATGATTCAAGATGGCACATTCAACAGCGAGTGGATTTCTGAATATCAGAAAAATGGAAAAGATGCATTTGATAAACACATGAAAGTATATGACGAACACCAAATTGAAAAAGTTGGTAAAGAAATGCGTAAAATGATGTGGCCTGATTCCACAGAATAA
>JAPFBP010000071.1 GCA_029250275.1 Candidatus Nitrosopumilus sp.
TTATCTTGATTCCATCTAACATTATCTTGATTCCATCTAACATTATCTTGATTCCATCTAACATTATCTTGATTACCACAAATATCCTACATTGCAATTCTGTCCTGATTTGGTTTTACAAAGCATCATGTAGAATACCGTAAAATCCAAAATGTTATGATAAAAATAATAGATAAAATCATTGTGCGATTTTTATCATAATTTGATTTTCAACAGGATCTTTATAAGCACTAATTACTCAAACTGTTTGTGACAAAACCTTTGAAGAATAATGTATCTAAGATTTACTGTGAAAAATGTGATCTAGTTTTAAATTCTCGTGAAAAATTTGAAAAGCATCTTGAAGGGCATTATTCTAAATTTGTATGTGAGGTATGCCCCATTGACACTGTTATAGCAAAATTTGTAAATTTATTCAAGAAAAAATCTTCTCGTAATTTGGAATAAGTTTTTTTAACCAACACCTTCTATTTTGCATTATGAACAAATTAGGCGTAATTTTAGGCGTCATTGTTATTGCAATTATTGCTGGGGTTGCAGCTTCATTATCTGCATCGCCTTCTGAAACTGTTAATCTGAATATGGGTAGAACTCATGGAACAATTTCAACTGCTATGGGGTCTCCAATTTTAGGTGATCCTTTCGCACCTATCACTATTATTGAATTTGGAGATTATCAATGTGAAATGTGTTATAGATGGTTTCACACTTCAAAACTTCCGATAGTTGAAAACTATATTGAAACTGGTAAAGCAAATCTTGTTTTCATTGATTTAGCATTTTTAGGTCGAGATTCATTTAAAGCTGCTCAGGCAACATACTGTGCTGAAGATCAAGAACAATATTGGGCATTTCATGATATATTATACAATTCTCAAGAACATGTAGATGATGGATGGGCTAATTCTGAAAGACTAAAGGCATTTGCGTTTAGCTTGGAATTGGATATGGAGTTGTTTGACAGCTGTCTAGATTCTGGTAAATATTCAAAACGAGTTGATTATAACATTCAACAAGCAAAAAAACATGGTGTAAATTCTACTCCCACTTTTATTATTGTAGGCGATGATCAAGAAAAACAAATTAGTGGTGCGCAACCATTTTCAGTGTTCAAACAAGTATTGGATACAATGGTTAGATGACATCTACACTTAATCTGGTATTTTCAAATTCAAAATATCTTCTCTTATCTATTGTAATTTTTCTAACAATGTTAATTGGATTGTTGATTTTATCTGAATACATTTTCTTAGAACCTTATGTTGTTAGTCATATTCAATCCGGAACTGAATTTGGGTTTGTTCTCATTGTTATGATATCTGCATTATCTGCTCTAGTATTGCCGATGAATATATTTCGTATCAATATACTTAAAAAATCAAAACAAAAAATGGGTGGAGGGGTTTTTGGTTCAATAATTGGAGCTGCAGCAGGCGCATGTAGTTGTGGCCCCATAGGATTTGCTGTGATCTCAACATTTGGTTCAGTTGGAGCTACGGCAACAGCATTTCTAACCAATTATGAAATTCCAATTAGAATAATTGCTATTGGAATATTGGCAATCACATACTTTACAACTGTAAAATCCCTCAAAACTGAATGCAAGTTTATTCCAAATTCATAATGCATTAGAAATTACCAATTAGGTAAACGATTGGAACATAATTTTGGTCCAAGTCTCTAAAGATTTGAATTTGAAAATAGAATAATTACTACCAACTATCTGAAGAGAAGAAAAAGCAACTGGTATCTAGATGCAGAACCACAACTTACAATTTCTGACTTTAAAAAAGTAGCGAAAAATATCAAAACATTATCTGCAAAGAATACTCATCTAGAAGAAAAATTCAATGATTTACTATCTTATTTGAGAACAAAAAGTATTAAAGTTCCAAATCGCTAATTAAATCCCATAGTTTTTGCGTCTATTTTTAACCCCGATTTGGTAGGTGAATCCACGTGGATTCTAAATTGAATCTTTTTTTATTCCCAAACAAGTATCTGAGCCTTTATGGAATTGAACCTAATGTGGAATTATTGTTTAAATCAAATAAAATATTAATTATTTTGTGAAACCTCAATCATGTCGAAATTGTGGAAAGGAACTATTTCAAAACCAAAGAACCTGTCCTCACTGTGGTAAGGAAAGTGGTTATTATGGTACCGAAATTTAGATTTTAAAATAATTATATCCATCTGGGTCCATTTCTATCCACAAGAAATGTTCAGACCTCTAAAGATTAATTCAAACTCTATTTCTAAAACAGGGTTTAGGCTTGAAATTTTGATTTACAATCACTACAATAACCTGATAATTCAAAACTACTTTTTAGAATTAGATATTTTGATTTTCTAGCAGCTTTTACCTGAATATCTTTTAGTGAATCTTCATCAACATCATCTATTTTCCCACAATTCATGCATACTAGATTGATATGTTCATCTGTATGGGCATCAAACCTTGCTTCTCCTTCTACATCCATTTCATTTACTAGTTTTTTCTCTTTTAGAAGTTCAAGTGTTTTGTATACTGTTGACAGACTTACCATTGGATATTTTTTTCTTATAACTTTGTGAATGAGTTCTGCACTAGGATGATCTTCAGTTTTTAGTAAATAATCCACTATTGCCATTCTTTGAGGTGTGATTCTAAATCCTTCTTCTCTTAATGATGCGACGATCTGTTCCATTTGCTGCATGGTATTATTCCCACATTCTACTATTTAATATCTATTCCTTATTGATAATAATTCCTAATTAATAATAACATTTAATTAGGAACCATTCCTAATAATATTATGCAAATACAATCATTTCAAGATGACAAATTAGAATCAAACAAGAAAACAGTAAACAATGCAATTAGAATTTGTGTTGAATGTGGCAATTTAGCCATCAAAATACAAAATCATGGCATCTTTTGCAAAGATTGTGGTTCATTTTTTGACGTGGAGAAAAATCATGATGAGTGAGCATTCTTGTAGAAGTGTTTGTGGGTATTATGATGTAAATGCGGAATTTAGAAATTCAGGAAATAATACATTTAGAAAATATTGCACTATATGTGATCTAGAACTAATTTCAAGATACTCTAACTGTCCTTGTTGTCACAAATCCTTTGAAGAGACCAGATCATAATGATGTATCCCTGTAAAGTGGTTATGCGATGATCTCAAGGGAGAAAAAATTTCAAATGGTTCAAAATATGGATATGACCAAAAAAGAAAATAAAAACTAGAAAACTTTGAAAT
>JAPFBP010000041.1 GCA_029250275.1 Candidatus Nitrosopumilus sp.
TTTACATCCATTTAACCATCTTTGTCATTTTTAAAAATATGAATTTTAGAATATCCAAATTTTTTTACATATGTTTGTAATTTCATTGTAATTGCCGTACTATCATCAATGATAACAATTGGACGTGTAATGGGAATAGTGATTTGGATCATGGATTTATCTTTTTGATATACAACTTTAGCTTTATCAAATTCACCTAAACTTAAAAGACATTTTAAAGCGCACAGTAACGCTCCTCTTACATTAGTAGAATTTTTTGCATTCAAATATTTTAAAAATAAATCACTTGCTTCTCTAATTTCATTTTCAGAAACTTTTCCTTGTCTAGTTTTACACTCATTTGCCTCAATAACATATACAACAACGCAGATTTTAGAAATTTAGATTTCTTTAGTGATTCATCTTGATCTAAAAAGAGCATATGAGCAGTTATGAATTGTTTATTTTTAAGATGTGTTAATGCAACTTCACAACTTGTTTTAGTATCCAATAACATTACTTAATTTTTTTCAGTCATAAAATTTTGTAGCGGTGTATTGAATTATGGGTTTATCACAGCACGCCCAATAATTTTTCTAGCTTTAAGATCTTCTAGAGCAATATTTGCCTCATCTAAAGAATATCTTTTTGAAATTACAGGGTTTATTGTACCATTTCGTGCAAGATCAAGCAGTTCTACCATGTCAGCATAATTTCCAGTATATGCTCCTTGGATAGTAATAGATTTCAAAGGAATTGTTACCAGAGATAATTCAATAGAACCCCCAAACAAACCAACAAGAACTAAATTACCTCGTTTTCTAAGAATTGTAAAATCTAATTTTACAGTTGAGGGAGCATTTACAAAGTCTACAATACTGTCCGCACCTTTATCATTACAAATAGACATTATTTTTTGAGCTGTTTCAGGATCTTTAGAGTTTACTGTAAAGTCCGCACCCATTTCTTTAGCAATGTCCAATTTTTGATCATCTAAATCAACACAAATAATTTTTGCACTAGTTATGACTTTTGCAATTTGTACGCCCATTAATCCTAAACCACCAGCTCCAACAATCACAATAAACTCTGGAGAATTTTGATTTGCTTTTTTAATCGCAGTATATGCGGTGAGTCCAGAACAAGCAAGTGAAGTAGCTGCATCTTTATCTACACCGTCAAGTTTTGCCAAATATTTTGAATCAGGAATTAAAGCATAATCAGAATATCCACCATCTTGAAAAACACCCATAGATTTTGGGACATCGCATAGATTCTCATCTCCTATTTTACAAGCAGGGCATCCACCACATCCAATCCATGGAAAAACTAAAACTTGATCTCCTTTTACAATTCCAGAAACATCTTCTCCAATTTCTTCAACAGTGCCCACAATTTCATGCCCAGGAGTTACAGGGTATTTTACTCCTCTATCAGTTACTTTCATAAATTGACCATCACCTAAATCATATCCACCTTCCCACAAATGTAAATCACTATGACATACACCAACAGAATTTACTTTAATTAGAACTTGGGTACCTTGAGGTTTTGGAGTCTCACTTTCAGATATTACGAGTGGCTCATTTGGAGCTAAGATCCTAGCAGATTTCATAGTTCAATTTTCCACTCTAACAATATAAGAGTTGACTGGATGTGAGAAAAAAATAGAGCCCTTAGATATTATTGAATAGATAAAAAGGAATGATGTGAGTGAATCACAAACTCCAGATAGCATTTCTTCAGACAGGATTTCTCCAGATAGCATTTCTCAAGAACCAGTAAACATTTTATTTAGCCCATCCTCAGTTATTAAAAAAGATGTTTGGGAAATTGATCTAATTCAAATTTTGAATTTATTAATAAAAATTCTTGAAAAAACAGGTAAAAAAGATCTTAAAGTAGCAGGAATGGCAGCATTGTCATCATCATTAATTTACAGAATGAAAGTAGAAAGTATTTTTGCATTACAAAAAGCAGCAATGGAGAAAAAACCAATGTATCAAAGAACAGATGTAGATATTGAATTAATAGATATTCCATATAGACATGAATCTACTTATCCGGTTTCATTAGATGATTTATTGGGATTATTACAGAACCTCATCGGTACAATTGCAAATCCACAATCAAGACGAAATAAACAATTAGAAATAGAACCAATTGTAGCACCAAACTTTAACGAATTTTTTATTTCTCTTGAAAGTATTATAGGAAAATATGAAGACCTCATTATGAAAAAAATTAGTGCAACAGGGTTTGGATTATTACAAGATATAATTACAGACCTCGATCAAGTAGATTCAATCAGATGTTTCTTTGCAGCATTATTTTTGGCAAGAGATCAGAAAGTAGACCTTGAACAAGCAGAAGACGACATAAAAATTATCGTCATGAAAGATGAGTTGGCAAACTAATCAAAAGTGAATAAAAATGGTAAAAATTGATAATCCAGACGAGGCAACTGCAAGAATAGAATCTGCACTTTATTCTGCAGGAAGACCACTCACAGTTGAAGATATTATACGAGCTTCAGGCACAGAATCTAAAACAAAAACCTTAGAATTACTTGACAATATCATGAAAAAGACAAAATCAGCATTCAAAGCATTGGAAATAGTAACACTTCCAGATGGATCTTATGTAATGCAACTAAAACCAGAATATAGTTCTACAGTTAAAAAATATGCATCAAAACCAGTTCTACCAAATGCAACACTCAAAACATTATCATATATTGCATACATGCAACCAATCTCATCAAAACAACTTCTTGAAACAAGAGGATCTGGAGTATACGCACATCTTAAAGAATTACGACATCTAGATTACATTAGTCATCAAAATGTAGGACGATTAAAAATTTTTACAACAACTGAAAAATTCCAAAAATACTTTGGAATTCAAGGAGATGTTGAAGATCTTAAACAAAGATTATTCTCCAAAGTAAGAAAAACAGCAAATAGACAAACACCCACGATGTCACCCATAGCATCAGAAGTGAACTAACTAGAATTTTTAACTCACGGCTAATGTTTTGCGTTTTGTATAAATTAGAGTAATTCAGACATCATTCGTGAAAAAATCCGTAGAGAATTTAGCAACTAGTAAAATTACTGGTGGAAGAAGAATTCCGCTTAGAATTAGAAGAAAATACGAAATAGACAGATATCCAAATGAACCAATTAACGGAGCTCAAGTCACAGTAACTAGAAGAATTAGAGGTAACAATCAAAAAACAGCTTTGAAATCCATAGATTTTGTTAATTTAGCAACAGGTGAAGCTAAAGTAAAGAAATCAAAAATCATTAAAGTATTAGAAAACGCTACAAACAATGATTACAAAAGACGGGGCATTATTACAAAAGGTGCAATTCTTGAAACAGCCGATGGAAAGTGTAGAGTTGTTTCAAAACCAGGACAAAACGGAATCGTCAACGCAATTTTACTAAAGGAGTAAAATGAAAGATTACGAGCATGTCGTAATCTGGTTGGATTATTTTAATAAGAATTTAAAAAAATCTAAAGGTAGAAGAGTAGGATTAGAAAAATGTATTTTTGATCCTTCATTAAAAGAGTTAATGGATGCAACAATAGCAGGAGGATTTAAAATTACAGAGTCAGATGACAAAGTAAGATTTCCAAAAAGACCATTTGTAAGGTCAGGATATGTAATTGTGCCAAAAGAATTCTCCAAGACAAAAATTCTTAACAAAATTTCAGAAAAATTAGTGGTAAAAAGATCAAAACAATCAAAATAAAATGAATTCTAGCTCTTAGCTAAAGTAAAGTTGACAGAAGTCTATGATAAGAATAGAATGATTGTAATATCAAATTGCAGGAGGTAGGCGAAATAATGCACCTAGCCGGTAGTGGCAGGGTAATCATTCAACTATCAGCAGAATTAGTTGAAGGACAGATACTCTGTGACAAAACGGGAACTAGAGTTGCAAAAGTAAATGAACTGATAGGTCCAATAAATAGACCGTTTGCATCAGCAACGCCATTAACTAATAATATACAAAAATACATTGGCAAAAAAGTTTTTGCAGATCAAGAATCTCCTGCTAACACACCAAAAAAATTTAGGAGAAAAAAATGATGAACATACTAGAAAAACAAAACTGTCCTGAATGTAAGTCTACATTAGTAGATGACATGCAGAATGGTGAAATAATCTGTTCTGGTTGCGGCGTTGTCGTCGATGATCAGATTGCAGATTTTGGTCCAGAAACAATAAGCTCAAACTTCGAAGACAAAATGAAGCTTGCAAGAGCAACAGGGCAAACAACCTATTCCCAACATGATTTGGGAATAACTACTGAGATTTCAATTAGTTCAAAAGACTTTAGTGGAAAAACAATAAACCGCGAAGTTGCAGGACAAATGAACAATCTCAGAAAATGGCAACAAAGAGTACGAGTTTCCTCACCAAAAGAGAGAAGATTAGCAAATGTTTTAGCAAAAATGGGTGAAACATGTGATGGTCTAAATCTTTCAAGGAATGTGTTGGAAACTGCTTCCATGATATATAGAAACTTGGATGGGCATATTGATGTAAAAGGAAAATCAGTAGTGTGTATTACAGCGGCTACAATTTACATGGCATGCAAACAATGCGAGGTAGTAAGATCATTAGAAGAAATTTGCCGAGGAATTTGTCCAGCAAAAGATGTTAAATCAAAGACAAAACTTGCAGCTAGATACTATAGAACCATGGTAATGGAAATGGGACAAATACACGCCCCAGTTGTAACCATGAACAAATACATCTCAAAGATAGCTAACATGACACAAACTGAGGTAAGAGTTGAAAGACTAGCCTTAGAAATTGCAGAAAAAACTAAAGACAGCAGTATTGCTGACGGAAAGGCACCTAACGGAATAGCCGCAGCATATCTGTATGTAGCATCAGTTCTACTTGGTCAAAACGTCCTACAAAGAGACGTTTCAAGTGTTTCAGGAGTTACAGAAGTTACTATCAGAAATAGATGTAAAGAAATTCTAACATTCTATAAACTCAAAATTACTTTGAGACCATCTCTGGCCCAATAACTACATCCCACTTTTTTATTTTATTATTTATCATTACGATTAGGATTAGCTAAATTTCGTCGGTATTATATAGAGAATCACAATAAATCAGAATATGGCAGTCTTGGAAATCAAAGATCTTCACGTATCAATAGATGGTAAAGAGATTCTCAAAGGCGTCAATTTGAAAACAGGTCCTGGAGAAGTACATGCTATCATGGGACCAAATGGTTCAGGAAAAAGTACACTAGCTTACACATTACTTGCACATCCAAAATACGTAGTTACTAAAGGAGATATTTTGATAGATGGTGAAAGCATTTTAGGTTTATCAGCAGATCAAAGAGCAAAGAAAGGATTATTCTTAGGATTTCAATATCCAACTGAAGTTTCAGGTGTAGGATTTTCTCACTTTCTAAGAACAGCATATAATTCTCTAAGTAAAGCACTTGAAGGAGACGATAGAGAAGTTTTCATTACAGTTAGAGAATTTCAAAAATATCTTAAAGAAAATCTAGAAAAAGTAGGATTAAGAGAAGAATTTCTTTCAAGATATCTTAACGAAGGATTCTCAGGAGGAGAAAAGAAACGTGCTGAAGTATTACAGATGGCAGTATTAAAACCAAAAATTTCAATTTTAGATGAACCAGATTCAGGATTAGATATTGATGCAGTTCAAGCAGTAGCACAAGCAATCAGTAAAGTTGCAGGTAAAAATGCAACAATAATCATAATCACTCACTATGCAAGAATTTTAAAATACTTAGATAAATTAGACTTTGTTCATGTATTTGCTAGAGGTCAAGTATTGAAAACAGGAGATGCATCACTTGCAGACAAACTGGAAGCAGAGGGTTACGAATGGGCTCTAGAACAATCAGCATAATCAAATTTAAACAGAGCATTTTTCCAAAAAACTATTGATTTACAAAGTTCATGTAGAATTTTCTAAAGAATTTTTAGAAATAGAAAATGAACAAATTACGATATGGATAAAATCAAAACCTATCAGAGGTGAAGCAAATAAAGAAATCATTAAAAAAGTTGCAAAATATTTCAAAATTTCAACATCATTTGTACAAATAAAGTCAGGTCATAAATCGTCAGAGAAAATTATCGAGATTCTACAATAGAGAATCTAGTTTTTGTTTAAATAGGGTTTCAAAATTGGAAATGACATGTCAGAAAAAGAGAACCAATATTATTTTAATTTCTCATTTTTCAAAGTAGACCCAAAATGGAGATGGATGGCAGATCTAGCAAAAGCAGAGTCTGCAAAAGAAGTTGAAAATGTAATCAATAATTCAGGGATAATGTATAGGACATATTCAAATTTAGGATTAAGAGATGATACTGACTTTTTATTTTGGTTTGCAGCAAAAACTGTTGAAGAAATTCAAATTGTAATAGAAAAAATATACCAAACAGTCTTTGGTAAATACATTCTCCCGTCCAGAACATATTTGTCATGTACTAGACCATCTCTATACGTACAAGAACAAAAGGCTCACGGATTTCTTACAGGAAATAATCCAAAGAAGCACGTCATAGTATATCCATTTACAAAAACAAGAGAATGGTATCTACTTCCAAAAGAAAAACGTCAGGAAATTATGGATGAACATATTGAAGTAAGTAAAAAATACCCTCAAGTTATTCTCAACACTACATACTCTTTTGGAATACATGATGAAGATTTCATGTTAGCGTTTGAAGTAGATGATATCAGGGATTTTCAAGATCTCATCATGGATTTGAGAGAAACTCAAGTTTCAACTTATGTTAAAAACGACATTCCAATGATTGTATGTGTCAAAAAAGATATTGTACCGTTAATTACGAGTTTAGGATAGATAAAAATGAAATACAAAAAACTTGGAAAAACAGATATAAAAATATCAGAAGTTGGATTTGGGGCATGGGCCATTGCTCTTGATTGGTGGGGCAAAAAAATTGAAGAAGATGAAGCGAAAAGGATGCTCAAAAAAGCATATGATGTAGGAATTAATTTCTTTGAAACAGGAGACTTGTACGGTAAAGGATTAAGTGAAAAACTAATTGGTGAAGTTTTCAAAGACATGAGAGATGAGATTGTTATTTCAACGAAATATGGTTATGATTTTAGCGACGTTGAACAAATAGGGCATAAAGAACTTCCACAAAGATTCGACGAAGATTTCACTAGAATAGCATTAAGAAATAGTTTGGAAAGATTGCAAACAGATTATGTTGACATGTATGGTATACACAATCCAAAACTAAAAGATGTAAGAAATGATTCAATATTCAATGTACTAGATAGTTTTATCAAAGAAGGTTCTATCAAAACATATCAAATTGCTCTAGGTCCTGCAATTGGATGGACACAGGAAGGAATGGAAGGAATGGAAAAGCCAAATCTCAGTGCAGTTCAAACAGTTTACAACATACTAGAACAAACTCCAGGAAATGAGCTGATGAAAAGAGCTGATGAAAAAGATGTAAGCATCCTAGTAAGAGTTCCAGAAGCATCAGGAATTCTAACAGGAAAAGTCAACGCAGATACTAAATTTGAGGATAATGACCATAGATCAGTTAGAAAAAGAGAATGGCTCAAAGCATCATTAGAAAAAGTTGAACAATTCAAACCAATTGCAGATAGAAACGGATTAAACATTACTGAATTTGCAATGAAATTTATGATGACAAAGAAAGGATTTGCAACAGTACTTCCAACAATGATTAGTGAAGAAGAGGTTGTAAATTATGCTGAAATGTCAGATGGAAAATATATTTCAGACTCAGACATGAAAGAAGTAGAAGAATTATACAATAGTTGGCCTTCTTACGAATTAAAAGCAACACCTCAAGTAAGTTAATTTGTAAATGAACACTCCAATAGATTCAGAAAAAACTATTGAAATTATTGAAAAAATGAAACTTGCCAAAATTGGCAAATACAAAAAATGGGAATCTATGATTAAAAAAATCAAAAAGGACCAAATACTGAATCCTGAAGAATTAGAATATTATTCAAATATAACAAGAATCTATAAAAATTCAAACATTACACCTAGAAGCAAGGTATATCACACCAAATTATCAGAACTAGATGAAAAGCCACCATGTAAAGAATGTGGGTGCAATTCCACATACTATTGCAACATGAATGATCAATACTTTTGTACAATACATGTCGTAGGGCACGACAGAAACGAGTTCTAAGATGCCGAAAGTGAGTCTTCTAAACTAAATGAATTTTCTACAAAATATTCAACACGAGTTTTCTTGAATTCACGAGAGCTGAAAAGAATGTCATATTCATCCACATTGATTTGGCCTTGAATTGTTTTTGCTACTTCATGGGCCTCATCATGAGTTTTACAATGAATCATGGAAAAAACATTGTAAGGCCAATCAGCGTAGGTGGGTCTCTCATAACAATGACTTACTTGTGGAAATGAGCCTAATGTTTCCCCAACTTGTTTAATTCTATCTTCAGGAACTTTCCATACAATCATACCATTTGCAGTAAATCCCACTTGTCTATGTCTTAAGATAGCAGCAAATCTTCGCATGACGCCAATATCTTCATAATGTCTCATTTTTTCAAATAATTCATTTTCAGACATTCCAAGATTTTTTGCTGCAAGGACAAAAGGTTCATCAATAATGTCCATGTCTTTTTGTAATTCACGGATAAAGTCTTTATCGTCATCAGTTGGAATAAATTCAATAGTTTTAATTTCTTTTTTCTTCTCAGTAGGTGCAACATCATGTTTCTTGTTATCTACCATGTCAAGTTTAACACCAATTTTGAATAATTGTAAGGTTGGAAGCATTCTAACTTTTTTAATTCCTTTTAAAACATTGAATTTTTCAAGCTCATCTTTCAAATCAGCACCAGGAGGGACAGCTAAAGTGAACCAGAGATTAAATTCATGATCTCGTTCATAGTTATGACTTACACCAGGATGACCGTTAATTTGGCTTGCAACATATTCTAATTTATCAGATTCAATCTCCATAGCAACTAGAGAACTAGTATAGCCTAGTTTTCTTGTATCAAAAATTGCACTTAGTTGTCTTAGAACTCCAATTTTCTTTAATTGAATTAATCGTGCTTTAATGTCTTCAGGAGTGGTATCAAATTTTTTAGCAATTGCATCAAAAGGTCTGGTTACAAGCGGAAAAGTCCATTGAATTTCATTTAGAAGTTCTTTATCAAATTCATCTAAAGAAGGCAATATATCAATAATTTACCTATTCAATTAAAAATGTAGCTGGTATTTCACGCTCTAAATTTTAATACATAAATAGAAACTGGAGTCCATTTGATCGATGATAGTTGATCTTAATCTCCAAAGTAAAAAAATCATTATTGTTGGAGGAGGTAATGAAGCACAAAAAAGGATCAATTCAATAATCAAACAAGAATGTGATATTATAGTGATCAGTGAATCAATAAATTCTCAAATTAACAGACTAGCCAAATCTAAAAAAATCAAATTAATAAAACAAAAAATTACAGACACAAAATTCATTTCGAAATTAAAACCCAATTTGATCATTACAACAACAGACGATAGAAAAATGAATCAAAAAATTATCAAAGATGCAAAAAAGAAAGGCATCATAGTATACAGTTCAGATAATCCAGAAGACAGTGATTTTTCAAATCCTGCAATAATAAATTTTGAAAACATCATACAAATTGCAATTTTTACTGGAGGGAGAAGTCCTGCAATGTCAAAGAAAATTAAAGATAAATCAGAAAAACTGTTTAAAAAAATAATCACCAAAGGAGACATCGCTCAAATCAAGATTCAAAAAAGGGCAAGAGAGTTAGCTAAAGAAATCATTCCCACTCAAGAACAAAGAAGAGAATGTCTACGCAGTATCATAAGTGATAATGAGATTGAACAGTTAATAAAAGACGGTCAGATAAAAAAAGCTGAAAAGCGATCTAATATGATATTGAGGAATTGGAAATGAATCAAAATATCATCAATGCACGTGTTACTTTTCGTAACTCACCAATTCACATTCTTGAAAAATTTATAATTAAAGATATGAATAATGCGTATGAGCAATTCAAAAATCATTCAGGATTGGATGAATGTGTAATTATTCAAACATGTAACAGAATTGAATTATTTGGAAAATCTAAAACATATGATTTAGATAAAATCAAGAAAACTTGGGCAACAATCACATGTCTTGAAGAAGAAACATTTAATGAAAATATGGAATTTGTAGAAAACCATGATGCATTACATCATTTATTGAAACTAACATCAGGATTAGATTCCATGGTATTAGGAGAAGAGCAAATTTTAGGACAAATAAAAAAATCCATCACATCTGCTAGAGAAGCAAAAGCATCAGGACAACATCTCAACACATTATTTGATAAAGCAATTCGAATTGGAACTAGAATTAGAAATTCTAGTGGGATTGGTGCCGGAGGAATTTCAGTTGGGTCCATGGCAGTAAAGCTTGCAGAAGAAAATATTGATGAATTAAAAACAAAGAAAGTGTTACTGATTGGAACAGGAGAAGTATCAACTCTTGTTGCAAAATCATTACAAAGAAGAGGCTATGCATTTGATGTTACAAGTAGAACAATAGGGAGGTCAGAAACATTTTGTGAAACAATGGGTGGAAATCCAAAGAAGTTTGAAGCAGTTCTTTCAGGATTTGGCAATTATGATGTGATTTTTGTAGCAACAACTGCACCATACTTTCTTGTTACAAATGAAAGAATTGTAGAAGCTATGAAAAACAAAAGTGAAGGAATGATGATTTTAGATTTATCCAATCCTAGAACAGTTGATGAAAAAGTTGCAACAATTGGCGGGGTAAAACTAATGAATCTAGATCAAATTTCCGAGATGGTAGAAAAAAACATGAATGCACGATTAAACAAGGTGAAAAGCATTGAAAATATAATTAATGAAGAAGTATCTGTATTAGAAGCCTCAATGAAAAGACTAGATGCAGAACCACTTGTAAAAGACGTATTCAAGAACATAGAGAATCTTAGAGAAAAGGAATTACAAAAAGCACTTCAAATGCTTGATGAAAAAGATGAGAAAAAAATTAGGATTATAGATGAATTGACAAAAGCAATTGTAGAAAGTATTGTTTCAACTCCAATGAATAATATCAGAAAAGCATCAGAGCAAGGCAATCCGGAGGTTGTAGAGTTAGCAAGTAAACTATTTGACTATAAAAAACAGAGTCAAGTAGACTAGGATTAT
>JAPFBP010000042.1 GCA_029250275.1 Candidatus Nitrosopumilus sp.
TTTCTTTTCTAGAAAATCCAAAAATGCGAATTTTGGGATTCCCTTCCTTTGACAAATCCCCACAATACTATATTGACAGATATAACACTGAACCTGAATACCAATCTTGGTTTGATTTTCAATTTCCTTTTTACACTATTGATGAAGTTGTAGGTTACTCTCCATCACACGTTGAAAATTTCCCTTCCTTTGACAAATCCCCACAATACTATATTGACAGATATAACACTGAACCTGAATACCAATCTTGGTTTGATTTTCAATTTCCCGGAAAAACAATTTACAGTGTTTTAGGATTTTCTACATATGTCCCTGATTGGATAAAGACATATGCTCAAAATTGGGCAATTGGTGATATTTCTGATCATGAGTTTATGAATGGTTTAGATTTTATGCTTCAAAACAAAATTATAGTAATTCCAAACCTTTCTTATGATAATTCATCTATTAGTGATATTCCATCATGGTTTCGTAATACTGCTCATTGGTGGTCTCAAGATTTAATCTCTCAACCTGAATTTATCAATTCTATAAAATATCTCATTCAGGAAAATATTATTGTTATTGAATAATTTAGAATGCTTTTAATTTGATACGTTATAGTCATTTGTATGAAAGCTACTTTTGGTGCGGGATGTTTTTGGCATGTTGAGGATTTACTTGCTAAAACTAAAGGTGTCATATCTACACAAGTAGGATATATTGGCGGTCAATTAACTAATCCTACTTATGAAGAAGTTTGTACTGATAAAACAGGACATGCAGAAGCTGTTCAGGTAGAATACAATCCTGAAGAAATATCTTTTGAAGAATTACTTGATGTATTTTGGAAAAATCACAATCCTACAACATTGAATCGTCAGGGACATGATATAGGAATACAATACCGTTCTTCAATTTTTTATCATGATGATCAACAAAAAGAACTTGCTGAAAAATCCAAACAATCTCTTGATGATTCTGGACAATACGGTACTCCAGTTGTAACTGAGATTGTTCCTGCTCCTACATTTTACAAAGCTGAAGAATACCATCAAAAATATTTTAAAAAATGTGGAATGTGATTTATTTTACAATTACAACTGAGATCTTTGATGTATGTATGACATAATTTGAAATACTGCCAAAGAACATTTCTTTAGTGGAACTTCTTCCGCGTGAACCAATCACAATCATATCAAAATTATTTCTTCCGTGAGCAAACTCGATGATATTATATCCAATTTCACCTCTGGCGATTTTTCCATTAAACACTATTCAATTTTTGGCTGCCAACACTTGCCTCTTCCATGAATTTTTTAACTTGTACATTAAGTGCTTTTTCTACTGATCCTACCCCTCTAAATTCTGAGTGTGGAGGAGCATAAATTGAGTAAATTCCAGTAATTGTGGCCTTGCAATTTCGGGCTAGGGTGATAGCCATCTCTAATCCTCTAATGGAATTTTTAGAACCATCTAGTGGGACCAAAATTTTTGAAATTTTCTTTTTTATCACATTAATTATTAATTTTTGATACTAAAAAACACACTTTCATTTCCAATTGTTTGAAAAATTTATTATTTCATACTTTAATGATCGCTAAATTCATTAAAACTTATCTAGTGATGATTTTGTTGCTAAAACAGTGCAAGATAAATTTCTTCAAATCGATGGACATAAAATTCGATATTTGGAATCTGGTAGTTCTAAAAATACTCTTGTACTAATTCATGGTTTGGGTGCATCTGCTGAAAGATGGAGTCATGTAATTCCTCTTTTCGCAGATCATTTTCGTGTTATGGTTCCTGATTTAATTGGCTTTGGATATAGTGATAAACCTACAGTAGATTACACGACAGATTTTTTTTCAGAGTTTCTTGAAAAATTCTTCGCTGCTTCTAATATCCACAGACCTAATATTATTGGTTCTTCTTTAGGGGGACAAATTTCTGCAGAATATACTTCATCCCATTCTGAGGATGTTGAAAAACTAATACTAGTATCCCCTGCTGGAATGATGAAACAATCTACTCCTGCACTTGATGCGTATATTATGGCAGCATTATATCCAAACGAAGTAAGTGCAAAAAATGCATTTGAAATGATGGAAGGTTCTGGAAAAAATATTGAAGAGAATATAATTCATGAATTTGTAGAAAGAATGCAATTGCCTAATGCAAAACTTGCATTCATGTCAACTGTTTTGGGACTAAAAAATTCTGACTCTATAACATCCAAACTAAAATCCATTTTAGCACCAACTTTGATTATTTGGGGTGCAGATGATCCTGTAATTCCAATTAATTATGCTGATGACTTTGTTTCAACAATTCAGGATTGTAGATTTTTTAGAATGGATGGATGTGGACATACTCCATATGTTCAAGATCCTCTTACTTTTGCTTCAAAATGTTTAGAATTTTTGAATGGTGTTTAGATCCATTTAAATACTAATAATTCCAACTATTACCTATGTGTGGTAATCAAAACCTATACAACCCTTCTGAGATGTTCAAATCTTGGATTCAAAAAAGTGGACTTGCTCAAGCAGAATTTATGAAAAATTTTGGCTCTTTGATGATGAATCAATCTAATCAAACATTCAATCCTTTGGAAACTCTAAAAGGAGTTTCTGACAGTGCACGACAAACTCAATCTAATGTGATGGATAACATATCTACCATGCAAAGTAAAAGCATGAATACAATGTTTAGCATCGGCCAAATGCTTCCTTCATTCATGAATTGGGGTGCTTACAAAACTACTATCAGTAGTAATGGAAGAATCTCTATTCCTGAAGCTGAACGTAATGCACTTGGTTTAGGAGATGGTGATTTAGTCCAAGTCATTATCTTACCAATAGCAAAAAAATCAAAAAATAAGGAGGTGAAACAATGAGTAAGAACGAAACAACACAAACAAAATCACAAGATGCATTTTCTGCATATCAAGAAAATGTGAATAAACTCTTCACAGGTATTAGACAATCAGTACCTCAATATCATCAATCAATTACTAATGTACAACAGGAATACCTACAAGCATATGAAAACGTAGTAGGTTCAACTATCTCACTACAAAAAGAATATGCACAAAAAGCAGGTATTGCAGCAAACATTCCTGAAGCAACATTAAAGGTAATTCATGATACTACTGAAGAATTTGTAAAGGTAGCTTCTATACAAAACCAAGTAACACTTGCAACTATCGATTCAACACAACAGAATATTAAAACATTCAACGATAATGTAAAATCATTTGCTGACCTAAATAGAAACATTCTACAATCTTGGATTTCTGTATTTACTACAAAAACAAACTAGTGGATAACCTATTTTTTTAATTTTTTCTTTTTTTTATGATCTTTCAGCTAACCATTTTCCTAGCTCAGGTAATACTTTTTTCTGAGATATGGAACTAGCTATCATGCCTACATGTCCAGTTGGATACATTCTCAAGGTTTTATCTTCACTTCCAATGGCGTAATGGAGAGGCATACTACACTCTGGCGAAACTAAATGATCTCCTACTGCAATCTGTGTGAATGTTGGCATGTCTATTTTTTTCAAATCTATACGCTCTCCTCCAACATACATTTTGTTCTGAATTAACAAATTATCTTGATAGATATCTTTGATCCACTGCTTGAATAATTCTCCTGGTATTGGCGGTGTATCTCCTAACCATTTTTCTACTCTGAGGAAATTATCTACATATTTCTTATTGTCTATATTTTTGAAAAATTTCACATATTTTTCAATTCCTTGCTCAAATGGCTTTAGAACTGAGAAACAATAGTACATGAATTCTGGAGGCATATTGCCTATGATACCTACCATTTTGTCTACATCCATGTGTTTGGCAAGATTACTGATTACCGTGGTATCTCGCCACCCATCAATTACTGGGGCTGTGGCAATGTAGTTTTTTACACTTTCTGGATGTAATGATGCATACACAGTTGCAATTGTTCCTCCAGTACAATATCCTTGAATTGAAATTTTTTCATTTGATGATTCATTTTTGATATGTTCTACAGCAGAATCCAAATATCCATTTACGTAATCATCAAAATCTAGATACTTGTCCATACTAGTTGGCGTTCCCCAGTCTAACATGTATACATCAAATTCTTGTAACAGTAGATTCCTTACCCAACTTTTTTCTGGTTGAATATCTAATATATGATATCTATTGATTAATGCATAAGAAATTAGCAAGGGGGTTTTATGTTGTTTTTCTGTAAGTGGTCTATAGTGTAATAATCTAGTTTTATCTAATTCATGAACTATATCATGTGGTGTAACTTCTAAACTAATTTCATCTGGGGCTGATACTAATTTTGGAGCATCCATTACATTTTTAGTAAATTTTAACATCTCTTCTATAATTTTTGGATCTATTCTTGATTCAGTGTTCATTTTTTTGACATCTCTTTTTTCTTTAATTCTAATTCTAGTTTGCCTACTCTTTTCTTAAGGGAATGCATTTCTTTGTACACTTCATCAATCTCTTCTTTACTGGGAAGATTTGCTGATTGTAAAATTACATTTGTAATGTTGTTCCAATGTTTAGTTAACTCAAGCTCTTTTGAAACAAGTTTTCCGTAATTTTCTCCAAATTCTTTTGAGTCAAACAAGTCAGTAAAATGATTATCAAAAATATCTATCCATATTCTTTTGAAGGCCTCAATCTGTTCTACATCTTGTGGTACTTCAGGAGCTTTTAGATTGACTTTCTTTTGAGCAACTTCCCAAGCACTTGCTAATTGTTTATAATATTCTGTAAGATATTCATTGAATCCAATTAAATCTTCGTTAATTTCAATTAATTCTGTAGTTACCTTCTTTGAATTGGTAGCAAATGCCCTCATAGGTCCGATCGATGTTAATGCCTGTGGTTTACTGGACATCAAATGCATAATGTCTGTCCAAAATAACGACAAATGTTTGTAGTAATCTGTAATGTTTTTTGAAGAATCTTCTTGCATGGATATCTATTATTACAGATCGCAATAAATAGTTCTATTAGTAAATTAAACTTCTGGATAATATTGACGATCTTGAAAAAATATGTCAGAAAATTATTACTTTAGATCCAAAAATATGTTCAGATAGGCTCATCAATAGTAGAGGACATCTTACAGCTGACGGAATGAAAGTTGGTATATTGTCTATTGAATCTCAAAAACAAGATGAAATGATGTTCATGTAACTTGCATTACGTGTAAGAATGAGACATGAGTTTGATGGAGAATTTGGCGAAGTACATTTTTCAATGTCTTATCGAGATAAAGTCATCGTCATGAGTTTTCCTTTGAATGGTAATGATGTATTGTTGTTATCTTGTGAAAAAGATTTTAATTTTGGCAAACTACCTTTTAAAGTTCTAAAAATTATTGAATCTTTGAAAAAATCTCCGATGAAAACATTCTGATCATAACAACTTAATTCATCCTTTCAAATTAATAATCGTGGATTTAGAGCAATATGTTAGTTGGTCTGAAATTGACTCTTTGATTGAATTACTTTCTAATTTTATTTTAAAATCTAAGAAAGAATTCTCTAGTATTACAACCATCAGTAGAGGTGGGTTAATTCCATCTCGTTTGTTGGCAGATTATTTAGGTATAGAAAAAATATTTGTAGATGAAAAAATAATTTCTTCTGATTCAATATTTGTAGATGATATTTTTGATTCTGGTAAAACTTTTGATAAAATCATTTCAAAATCTGAGGATTCTTCAAAATTACTTTATGTTACTTTGTTTGCAAGGCGTGGAAAAAAATTTCCTCTCCAATTAATCTATGGGAAAGAAACTGATAATGATGCTTATGTTGTGTTTCCTTGGGATAAAATAGAATTTAAAATGTCTAAGAACTAATTTATTTATTCGTCATCTTTTATCATTTGTCTTAATCCTGCACATCTATTTCTTATAGTTACTTCGGTAACTCCTGATGCAATTGAGATATCTTTTTGAGATTTGACTTCCCCTATACTAATACATGCAAGATAAAGTGCAGCTGCTGCAATTCCCATTGGGTCTTTTCCTGCAACAATGCCTATCTCTTTAGCACGATTTAAAATCATAATTGCTTTACGTTTGCTCTTCTCGCTTAGTTCTGCAATACTTGCAATTCTAGATACTCCTTTTACCGGATCAACCACTGGCATTTTTAATTCGAGTTCTCTGAAAATTAATCTATAGCATCTTGCAATATCTTTTCTTCTAATGTTGATCCCCCTTGCAATGTCATCTAATGTTCTAGGCGTTTCAGTATTTCTACAGGATGCATACAGACAAGCGGCTACTAATCCTTGAATTGAGCGACCACGAACTAGTTTTTTCTCCATCGCTTTTCTGTAAATATACGCAGCTTTTTCAATCACTGCATCAGTTAATGCGAGTTTGTCTTTTAATTTAGCCATTTCATTAAGTGCTTGTCTCAAATTTCTATCTGCAGTTGAATAGGCTTGACTTCTACTATCCCAAGTTCTTAATCGTTCGATAGAGCTTTTTACACTTGCAGTTAATGGTTTACCTGTTGCATCTTTGTTAACTGCACCAATTACTGTTGATAAACCCATATCGTGCATTGTAAGTGATGTTCCAGCACCTGTTCTAGATTTATCACCTTCATCATTTGAAAATGAACGCCATTCGGCACCTCTATCTACAATTTTGTCATTTAACACCAATCCGCATTTTCCACAACATAATTCACCTGTATTTTCATCTGTAACTATTTTTTTGTTTAAACATAAAGGACATTTTGGTACAGTTATTTGTGTACTTTTAAGCATAATGTCTAAGATAATCTATTTTCATTAATATTGATTTTACAATCTCTTTGAAGGTTAATTGTGTGTAGGTTAAGCTAATTTTTATTTTTTTAGCATCATATTTTCTTAAAATTTAACTTAGGAGGCAATATGCATATGATGGAGAATATGATGGATACATGATATTGTTTTGTTCTTCTACATGATACAATCCAATAGAATGTCCTAACTCATGTGTCATCACAGTTTCAACACTTTTTACATCATACAACTGAAAACTTCCATCACAATTGTAATCTCCTAATGTTACTTCTACAACTCCTTTGCCTAGATGTGCATGTCCTAATACGCCTTCTCCAATATCTCGAATTACCCATGTTATCCAGACATTAGCTTCATGTTTTTGATTTGTAACTTCAAATTTTATTTTAGCTTTTTGATTATTGGTGTTTAATTCTTGTTCTTCCCAAAATTTAAAAGAATTTTTTAATGTACTAACATGATCTAGCGGTAATCCTGTTGGTTGTTCATTAATGTATACTTTGTAATGAATGATGTATGTTCTATCTATTATCTCATAAGTTGGATCAGGAAAATTATTTGATGCTTTTGCAACCTCACTTTCAAAATTCCATTTAATGTAGTCTCTAAGGAATTTTTTTATTACCTCTTGACTAGGATTTGGATATTCAATGTATCTCTTTTCTTTTGAAATATTATTTGAGATATCTCTGAGATATTTTTCAAATAAATAAAATTCATTATCTAATTGTTCTTGTGATTTTTGAGTTACATCATTAATGTTTACCGTGATCACTCCTGTTTCTATCATGTATTGAATGCCTGAAACAAAAGTATTATCATCAATTTCACCATCTGCCCACCATCCAGCATTATTTTTTATCCATTCTGGAATTTTTTCCTCAGAAACACCATTCGTTTCAACTTGTGGAATTTGAATAATTTTATTATTAATTAGATATATTAGTGCTGAAGTAAATTCTACATCCTCCACACTTCCTTCAGACCACCATTTTGCTATTGGCTTTACCCATTGTGGAATTGATGTGATTTGTATATTTTCAAGCCCATTTGGTTTGTTTGTTGGGGTGTATGGATATTTTGAAATTACTTTTTCTATAAATTCTTTATAATTTTTAATTACAGTGCTATTTGGTTTTTCTTTGATTGCTTTTTCAAAATATGTCATCGCCTCTTGGTATTCTCCTAAATTCCCAAATCCCACACCCATACCTGCTAATGAAATAACATCATTTGGCCTTAATTGTAAAATTTTAAAAAATTGTTTTAATGATTTACTATGATCATCTAAATTACTTTGAGCAATTCCTTTCATTTTCAGAGTTGAAATATTATTTGGTGCAATCTCTAAGATCTCATCATAAATTACTATTGCTTGTCTGTATTCTCCTTTTACAAAATGCTCCATAGCTAGTGTGAACATTTGCTCTGGATCTTCAGAGGTCTGTGCAAATATTGTTTCAAATGATATACCTGAAATAAATAAAATTACCAATAAAAAATAAAACACTTTCATCTTATCTTTTTTATGTTTTTATTTTGTTTATAGTTATTTCTAATTCACATTCTTTTCAGGCTAATTTTTGCATACTGTGATTAAGTAATTCAAACCATTTAGAAAATCTTTAATTCACTAATAATTATGTGATTTTGTATTGGCAAATATTGGTGCTGGCGAAATCATTTATGATTTACGTAAAAAAATTCAAGAAATTCAGACTAATCTGGAATAATTAGGTGAGCCCCCTATTGACATGCCTGAGATGATTGTATCTGTAAATTTACTGCGCTCAAATGAGTATCTTTCAAAGACAAATGATCAGAAAATAAAATTACTAGTTGCTTATGAGCAATATTCTAAAGCCCTTGAGGAATTACTTTTAACAGTTTTTGATATTCAAAAAGATCTTAAAGAAACTCTCAAAGAGCAATCTTCTTTAATTTTAAATTCTTCAAAAAAACAATCAAAACCAAAATCTAAGAAAAAATAATCTTATTTTGATAAATGAATTATGTCCCCTGCAATAATTCTATGATTTTTATTATTTTCTGATACTACCAACGCTCCATCATCATCAATTCTAATTGCTTTTCCTTTAATTTTACTGTCTGGTGTGTTCAATTCAACATTTTTACCTATTGTTGAAGATCTCACTGTCCACTCTGAAATTATTTTCTTTGTTTGTTTTGCATTGAGAGAGTTGTATATTTTTTCTAATTCTATTAAAAAAGTTTGCACTAATTGAATTGGGTTGATATTTTGTTTTTGGTCGCTAAGTGATGCCACTCCGTAAAAATTTGAAGTTCCTTTAAGTAATTTCTCAATTTGTTTTACATTTACATTAAAATTTATGCCTACTCCTAAAACTAAATTTTCAATTTTATTTGATTCTAGTGATACGTCTACTAGCATTCCTGCTACTTTTTTGCCTTTAATTGTTAAATCATTAGGCCATTTTAATTCAGGTTGAATTGAAAATGTTTTTTCTATTGCAATTGATAATGCAAGTGCTGATGCAATGGGAAATAGTGTTGTTATAGAAATATCAAATGTTGGATGCAATATGATGGAAATCCATATTCCTCCTTTGGGTGAAACCCATTTTCTTCCAGATCTTCCATGACCGTCGGTTTGTTTTGCTGCAACTATCACTGTCCCATTATTTACAACATCTTCTGCCATTTTTAATGCCTGATTTTGTGTAGAATCAATTGAATCAAAATAATATGCCTGTTTTCCGATGATTTTTGTTTTTAAATTTGCAGTTATTTCCCAAGGGAGCAATAATTCTGAATTCGATATCAACTTGTACCCTAGTTTCTGTTTTGATTCTACGGTGTATCCTAATTCTTGAATTTTTTTAATATGTTTCCATACTGCCACTCTACTGATTCTTAATACGTCGCTCAAATCTTGACCTGACAGATATTCTGTATTGTGGGTTTGTAAAAATTTCAGTACTTTGAGTAATCCTGGATTATCAAATGAATTGTAAATCAACTATGAATTGTTTTTATCTCAAGTATAAAACACACTCTAGAATCCAATATCAAAATCAAATCCTCCATCATCCATTCCTCCGTCATCAATGCCCGTATCGCCTACATCTGGCATGTTTTCTGGTGCTACATAATCTGACATTGTCATTCCAATCATACTAAACATCATCGAAAACATCATCATATCCATAATCCCAAAAAACATCATTGAGGGAATAATTGATTTATTATCTTCCATCTCTTGTTTTAATTTCTCTTTGTTTCCTGTTTTGTACAATAATGACATTTGATTCCCCTTTGTTTGCAATTCATGAATCCTCTCGTCTACTTCTTTTGCTCCTTTATCAGTAACAGCAATCTCGATTTTTACTCCAAATAATCCCTTTTTTCTTTAGCTTGAATGAATCCTTTATTCTCTAGTTGTTCTAAAATCAAACTTAATTCTTTAGGTTCAATATGTGTCATTTTTTGAATTTTTTCAAATTTTTTCACTCCGTACTTTATTACTCCTAACACAATGAGATCTTTTGGTTCTGACTCAATGCTTTCATTCATTAAATACATCTAAAAAATTATTTGCTATTTCACTATAATTCAAAAATTATATTCTTCATTGTATGATACAAATTGTGGAACGAGATTCTTCATCAGATCAACAGATTCGTGAAATACTTTCACTCCATAAAGTAGCTGTAGTAGGAATGTCGAAAAATTCTTCCAAAGCATCTCACTATGTCCCAAAATATCTGTCTGATAATGGATATGATATTACCCCTGTAAATCCAAGTGTTGATGAAATTTTAGGTAAAAAATGTTATGATTCTATTTCTGAAATTGATGAAGACATTGACATTATTGATATCTTTAGACCCTCTGATCAAGTATTGTCAATAATCAAAGAAGCAATTAAGAAAAAACCTAAAGTAATTTGGCTTCAAGAAGGAATCCATAATTCTGAAGCAGAAGAATTAGCACTACAATCTGGTATCAAAGTAGTTTTTAATCGATGCATGCTGGCAGAACATCAGAGATTATCATAATGGCTGATTTTGAAAATTTTTATCATGACTTGTTAGATTTTGCTAAAAAATATGAAAATCAAAATATTCCTTTAAAAATAGAAAAAGATCTTGATAATGATATTGTCAAAATTTTTGGAGAAAAAATTACTTCTTTAGCTAGAGCTCAAAACGGTCTCCAGGATGTGACCGAGCTTGCATACACAACTGCCGAACATCACCCATATTGGAATTTGATTTACAATTGTTCTGAAATTACAAATAGTGTTTTAGAAAAATGGAAGCAATCTCTCTCAGAAGATGATCTTTCTGATATTGAATGGGCTATCAAAGAACTAAATGAAACATTGAAAAAAATAAAAAATAAAACATCTTCCAATTCCTAGACAGAGATAAATATTCTGAAATGA
>JAPFBP010000043.1 GCA_029250275.1 Candidatus Nitrosopumilus sp.
TGATACTGATGAGTCACAATCTACTGCAATGTGTATTTCCATGTGTAAATGAGAGATTTCCCTTTTTATTGGGGTTCAATGGTTGCAGGTGGTTTACTTGAAATGGTATAGGTAACCCAAGTTACATCTTCAATCTCATTTGTTATTCTGTTACTCATTTTTTCTAACAATCCATGTGGTAATCTTGTCCAATCTGCAGTCATTGCATCAACTGAATCTACAACTCTAATCATAACTATATTTCCATATCTGCGTTCATCTCCGACAACTCCTACTGCTCTATCATCTCCTACTGCTGCATATGCTTGCCATACTTTTTCATACAACCCAGCCTCCATCAATTCTTCTTCCACAATCTTACTGGCTACTCTACAAATCTCTAATTTTGTCGGTGTTACTTCTCCGATTATTCTAACTGACAAGCCAGGACCTGGAAATGGATGTCTCATGAAAAGTTTTTCTGGAACCTGAAGAATTTTTGCAATTTTTCTTACTTCATCTTTATACAAATCTCTTAGTGGTTCTAAAATTTCTAAATTGAGCCAATCTGGTAATCCTCCTACGTTGTGATGAGATTTTATTACTGCAGCAGGTCCTTTTGATACGCCACTTTCAATTACATCTGGATATAATGTCCCTTGAGCCAACCATTTGAAAGGACCATTCTCTTCAGCAAATTTAGTAAAAACACGAATGAATTCTTCACCTACAATTTTTCTTTTTCTTTCAGGATCTTCTACACCTTTGAGTTTTTCTAGAAATGCATTTCCTGCATTTACAGCTGTAAAATCTACATTGAAATTATCTCTGAACATTTCTTCAATTTCTTTTTCTTCGTTTAATCGTAACAAACCATTATCTACAAAAACACACTTTAGTCTATCTCCAATTGCTTTATGAATTAGTAATGCAACAACAGTGGAATCTATACCTCCACTTACTCCACATAGTACATTTCCATCAATCTTTGAAATTTTCTCAACTGCTGTATCTATAAAACTCTCCATAGTCCAATCTTGTTTTGCTCCGCAAACTTTCAAAACAAAATTCTTTAGAATTTCTATACCATGCTCTGTATGTACCACTTCAGGATGAAATTGAATTCCATAGATTGATTTTTCTTCTGATGCAATTGCTGCTGCTTTTGCACCTTCAGTATGTCCAATTACTTTGAAACCTTTTGGAATTTGCTCTGCCTCATCACCATGACTCATCCATGCTCTAACTGATTCTCCAATTCCACTCAAAAGATCTTTATCACTATCGATTGTTAGTAGTGATGAACCATATTCCTTGTTTGCTCTTTTTACTTTCCCTCCATACCTGTTAACAATTAATTGATGACCATAACAAATTCCAAGTAATGGTAAACCCATATCATAAATTTTATTTTCGGGAATTGGAGCGTTTGAATTATAAACACTTGAAGGACCACCTGAAAAAATTATTCCTGTAGGATTTAGCTTTTCTAATTCATCATAACTGATATTATATGGAACAAGCTCTGCATACACAGAAAATTCTCTAATTCTCCTACAAATCAAATGACTGTATTGTGATCCAAAATCTAAAACTACAATTTTGTCCATAATATCACTTGTTTACATTTTCAAGCATTCTGGTCAATGACCATCCTACTGTGTTAATTAACTCGTTTACTCTTTCTTTTTGTCTGTAGTTTTTAATTATAATTTCTCTAATGTTTGCCCCATTTTTATTAATAATATAATCGATAACTGATTCTTTTTGGATTTTTCCATTCTCTGCTTCTACTGTATCTTTCTTTTTCATCTCTCCAATTATTCTATCTAAGAAGAATGATTTGAAAGGTGGGATATCTGCATTAACTTCAATTTCATTATCTAAAATTATTGAAACTTGATCTGGTGTAACGAATGCATTGGCAATAATTTTACCATCATTGACTCTTTTGATTGGAATTGAATTTTCCACAGGTTTTTCTATGATCTCTGGTTCAACTTTATCTTTTTTTATTTCTAACTGAGAAGCTTTTGTAAAACTAGAATTTTTTAAAAACAGGTCTAAAACTGTGATATTTTTCTCTAACATTTCAACTCCTTCCTGATGTTTGTTAATTTGCTCAATCAAACTTTCTTTCAAGGCGACAATTTCTTTCACTTGCTCCTCTGAGAATTTCATAATTTGATTAATTAGGAATGGGTATTAAATGCATTCTAGGTAATTATAATATCCATCTCTTTGAATGATATTTTTTTAAATCCTTTAATTGATTTTGAAGTGGTAAATAATTCTGATTTTGTAAAGGTTGATAGCCATTTTAAAAGAGATTCACCTTTTCTTAATTTCTTTAATTTTATTTTCCTTTCTGATCTCTTAGTTTCTGAAAATTTTCCTATTCTTTTTCCAAAATCCATTCCAAATAGAATGATTTTTTTTGCTTGAAAATGATTTGCTAAGAATACTCCTCTATCTCCATCTGTAAAACCTCCGAAATTTTCAATTTTACTAAATGGGATTGATTGTGTTGTTCCAATACAATTTTTAAATTTTTTAACAAATTCTAGCTTTTCTATGTTGTCTCCATGTGCATGTACAACAAAAATTGAATTTGTCTTTCCAATTTTTTCTAATGTTTTTTCATCTCCATCTAAATCCGTGACAATGATATCTGGGATTATTCCATTTTCTACAAGTGGTTTTATTGAACTATCTGCAGCAATTTTTACAATTTTTTTATAATTTTTTAATTTTGGAATGGCATATGACAATGATGGTCCAGAGCCTATGACTAAAACAGTTTTTCCTTTGATTAACCTAGAAATTTTTTTGTTAGTGTCAGATTTTTTTAAAATCGAATTTAAAAGAATAGATGACTCTTTATCTTTCTTTTCACTATACTTGAATTCTTTTAAAATATCCGAGTACCTCTTTTTCCAACCTAAAATCATCATATCACTCAAATTGCATTAGATTTGATAAACCATGTGGCAAAAATTGGCAATGTGAGTGTAGGTGGAAAGAATCCTGTTCGAATCATGGGAATTCTAAATACTAGTCCTGAATCATTTCACAAAAAGTCTGTTAATACTAGTAAAACTCTCATAAAAAATACTGCTAAATTAATGGAAGATCAAGGTGCGGATTTTATAGATGTTGGAGGCATGTCTACTGCACCATACCTTTCTACTTTGATTTCAGAACAAACTGAATCAAAAAGAATTCTAAATGCAATTAAAATAATTCAAAATTTTACAAATCTCCCGATATCAGTTGATACATGTAGAGCAAAAGTTGCAAAAGATGCTTTAGAATATGGAGTTGAAATAATTAATGATATTTCTGGATTAAAATATGACAAAGAAATGCAAAATGTTATTTCAAAATTTACTCCTTCTTTGATTTTATGTGCGTATGATCAAAAAGTTGTCATTGGTAATTCTATAACTCAAACTAAAAGACTACTAAAAGATAGCTTAAAGATAGCAAAACAATCTCATATTCCTTTTGAAAAAATTGTATTAGATCCTGCTATTGGATTTTTTAGAAAAACTGGTAAGGGACAATTTTTTACAAAAATCAAATCTGATTGGTTAGAACGAGATCTATCTATATTAAAAAATCTAAATTCTATAAAACAGAATTTCCCTATTATGATCTCAGCCTCAAACAAATCATTCATAGGAAAAATTTTAGGAAAAGAAAATACAAATGATCGATTATTTGGTTCAATTGCTGCAGAAACTATTTCTGTTATGAATGGAGCTGATATTCTTCGTACTCACAATGTAGAGGCAACTAAAGATGCAGTAACGATCGCTTCTAAATTATTAAAATAACACAAAGGCTTATAATCAATATTTTACTTTCTTAACAAGGTTTCATTGGAATTTAAAGAAGGATTAACATTTGATGACGTTCTTCTTGTACCTAAATATTCAGATATTACTAGTAGAAGCCAGACAGATCTAACTACAAAATTATCTAGAAATATTTCAATTAACATTCCTTTTGTAAGTGCAAATATGGATACTGTTACTGAATCCTCTATGGCTGGAGCAATGGCTCGTGCTGGAGGGATTGGAATCATTCATAGATTTTTGACAATAAAAGAGCAAGCAAATGAAGTTCTAAAAGTAAAACGATCTGGCAGTGTAATGATTGAAAATCCTTATTTCATATCTGCTGACAAGTCTATTGAAAATGCTTTAGATTATGCACATGATAAAAATATCTCAGGTCTCTTAGTTGTTGATTCTAATTCAAAATTAATCGGAATTGTAACTGACCGAGATTTGTTATTTGCAAATAAATCTAGTAAAGTTGAAGATGTGATGACAAAGGATGTGGTTACTGCAAAAATGGGAGTTACTTTAGATGAATCTAAAGAGATTTTACATAAACACAGAATTGAAAAATTACCTATTGTTGATGATTCAGGAATGATTAAAGGTTTGATTACAAGTAAAGATATCACAAATAATGCAAATTTTCCAAATGCATCTAAAGATAAGAAAGGTAGACCACTAGTTGGTGCAGCAGTTGGAGTAAAGGGTGACTTTTTAGAAAGAAGTGAATCTCTTTTAGAGGCTGGAGTAGATGTTCTTGTAGTTGATATTGCTCATGGACATAGTGAAAACGCAATCAATACAGTTAGGAATATCAAAAAAGCATTTCCAAATTGTGAATTAATTGCAGGAAATGTTGCAACTGCTCAAGGAGCTAAAGACTTGATTAAAGCAGGTGTAGATGCTGTAAAGGTAGGTGTAGGTTCTGGTTCAATTTGTATTACTAGAGTAATTACTGGTTCAGGCGTTCCTCAGTTAACTGCAGTAATGGATTGTGCTAAAGTTGGTAAAGATCATGGTATTCCAATAATTTCTGATGGTGGAACAAGAACTTCAGGTGATGCAACCAAAGCTTTAGCTGCGGGTGCTTCAACAGTTATGGTTGGCAGTATGCTTGGTGGAACTGATGAATCTCCTGGTACAGTTTTAACTAAAAATGGAAAACGATTCAAAGTTTATCGAGGTATGGCATCATTAGCCGCATCTATAGGAAGAAAATCTAAAGAAACAGGCTTGATATCCCTTGATGATAATCTTAATGACTATATTGCAGAAGGCGTTGAAGCAATGGTTCCATACAAAGGAACTGTAACTGACATTCTAAAACAACTAACTGGTGGTGTACGTTCTGGATTGAGTTACTGTGGAGCTCATACGATACCCCAAATGCAAGAAACCGCAGAATTTATCAAAATGTCAAGAGCAGGATTTGCAGAAAGTCAGCCTCATGACGTTTCTTTGATGTAGATAATTTTTTAAACAGTATCAAGAGTAATTTCATTATGCTTTCTAAAAGAACTATTATTGGATTGATAGTTGGAAGTGCAATTATTGCAATAGGAGGATATTCTTTACTTTTACATATTGGAACAATTACTATTCATGAAGATTATACAGTAGGATTAGGTGATTCAATGTCATACACAATTCCAGCTCCAAATCATACACCTCAATCTATGAAGATTGTAGGTGATGCTTTTGATCTAAAACTTACTAGTCCTGAAGATGGATTACAAATTCCAAAAACCTCGTACAAAAAAGAAGTAACTTTAGATTGGACTCATTTGGCTGACGGAGAATCAAAAATTATAATTCAAAATACTGGCAATACTGAATTATCTATCACTGGTGAGTTAATTCGAAGTTCTGATCCAATTTGGTTTACTTTTGATCTTATGGTGATTACTTCTGGAATGGTAATTATTGGATTTAGTATGGGTTTTACATTAAGAAAGCCTAAAGGATTTTAGTTTAATTTTGCAGAATGATAAGAACCTAAAATTTTCATAAATAGTGTTTCTTGTTTTATTTTCTCTAACATTTCTGAAATTTTAGAATTATTTTGATGTCCTTCAAAATCTACATAGAAATTATATTCCCAAGTATTTGATTTGGTAGGTCTTGATTCAATTTTTGTTAGATTGACATTATTTTTGTTGAAATTCTCTATTATTCTATATAGCGAGCCTGGTTCATGTTTTATTGAAAAGATTATTGATGTTTTGTCATTGCCTGTTTCAGAATTATTTTCTTTTGATAGAATCAAAAACCTTGTGTAGTTATTCAGATTATTTGCAATGTTATCTAAAATGATTGGCATTTCGTATATTTCTGCAGCATCTTTACTGGCAATACATGCACAATTTACTTTGTTTATCTCTTTAACCATCTTTACACTTCCTGCCGTATCATATGCGGGAATTGTTTTCATATGGTGCTCTTCAATAAATTTTCTACATTGACCTAAAGCTTGTGGATGCGAATACACTGTATCTATTTCATCAATATTACCAGTTCCAATTAAACAATGTTCAATTCTATGATAAATTTCACCTGTTGCATTTAGAGATGTAGAATATAACAAATCATAACTTTCACCAACACTTCCTTCCAAAGAATTCTCTACTGGTAAAATAGCATATTGTGTTTTGTCACTAGAAGTACTCTCTAATACTTCTGCAAATGTAGTTTGAGGCATAGTTTCAATCTGTTCATTAAAAAATGATCTTGCTGCAGCTTCACTATATGCCCCTCGTTCACCCTGGAACGAAACATGAATCATTTCTTAAACTCGTAAATTTACGAAGTCACTATTTCCAAAATTTGCAGAAAGTTTTCTCTCATCAATCCATGCACAATCTGTACATTTTATTGCATCACGCATTGGAATAACTTTCCCACCGCATTTTCTACATTTTGTAAACAATATTCCTAAATTTGGTTCACTAATTCCTGCATGAATAGTGCCATTAAGATGACTAAGAATTTTTAGTGTAATTATGTCATTAACTAGTGCAACATTTCTTATTCTCAAATTTCGTGTTCCACAAATACATTCAACTTTAGATGTAGTGGGTTTTCCATTAATGTAATCAATTGAAACTGCTATCATTGATGACATAACTGCAGCTACTGTTCCAATAATGATATCTCCAACCTTAGGAATGGATAAAAGTTTTGGATGTTTTACGTTTATAGTTCGTGATGTCTTGTCAATGTCTTTTTCTCCAATAGTTGCTGCTCTAACCATATCTCCATCGTCAAAAGCGTTATGGCCTGCCTCATATTCCTCAATAGATGCTATTTTATCTCCTGGAAATATTGCATTTTCAGACATATTGAGAATTCTGTTTTTATGATTATAATTGTTTGCGGTTTAATGGATCTTGAAAAATCATATATCTTTAAAAATTAGTTGAAAATCATGAAAGCTCTAGTTTATGATCAATATACTGATGATGATGATTTTTCTAAAATCTTAAAAATTAAAGAAATTCCAATACCTGAACCAAAATCTAATGAAGTTATAATAAAAGTGAAAGCTGCTGCTCTAAATTATGATGATATTTGGGGGATGAGGGGTAAACCATTAGCAATTCCGTTACCTCATATTTCTGGAACTGATGCTGCTGGTGAAGTAACAGCTATTGGCAGTGATGTTAAAAATATCAAAATTGGAGATAGGGTTGTCTCACATGGAAATATGTCATGTAGAGTTTGTAAGGTATGTACTGCTGGTCGAGAATTTGATTGTAGAAAACGAACTATCTGGGGTTTTGAAACAGGTCCACTTTGGGGAGGCTATTGTGAATTTACACATCTTCCAGAAGTTAATGTTGTAAAAATTCCAGAAGGAGTTTCATATGATGATGCAGCTGCTGCATCAATGACTCTATTGACTTCATGGCATATGTTAATTGGTAGAGCAAAAATTCAACCTGGGCAAGTAGTTTTGATAATGGGTGGCAGTTCAGGAGTTGGAACTTATGGAATTCAAATTGCAAAACTTTTTGGATGTACTGTAATTGCTACTGCTAGTCCTGATAAATTAGAAAAATTATTGGAACTTGGAGCTGACTATGCTGTTGATCATAGAAAAGAAGATTGGCATAAAGAAGTAAGATCAATTGCTAAAAAAATTTCTAAACCCTTTGGAGATGTACCAGGAGTGGATGTTATTTTTGAACATATTGGTGGCACTCATTGGAATAAAGAACTTTCATTGCTAAATTATGGTGGTACCATTGTAACAACTGGTGCAACAACAGGATATGATGCAAAGACTGATTTACGTTATATTTTCTTTAAAGGCATCAATATTTTGGGCTCTACTCAAGGAACAAGGTCTGAATTGGAACAAGGTCTGTATTGGATGTCCCAAGGTAAAATCAAATCTATAATTGATTCTGTATATTCATTAGAAAACGCTGCAGAGGCACATACAAAAATGCTCAAAGGTAAAGGACTATTTGGAAAAATCCTAATCAAACCAGGATCTTGATAATATGGACGATCCAAAAACAAACTCCATTTTAGATGAAGGTAATCGATTATTTTTACAAGGTAAACTGCATGATGCAATTACATATTATGATAAAATTTTAGATGAAAATCCTCAACATGTAAGCTCTCTTAACAATAAGGGATACGCTCTCAGTAAACTAAAAGATTTTGATGGTGCAATAAAGTGCTATAATACTGCTTTAGAGAGTTCTCCAGATGATCTTTCACTATTAGTTAACAAAGTCTCATCATTGCGCAAACAAGGAAAATTTGTAGATGCATTATCTATCTGTAATAGTATCCTTGGTAATAATTCAAAATATAACATTGCACTATACCATAAAGAACGAATTTTATTTTCAATGGGTAATTTTGATGAATCCATTACATGTTGTAATCAAATTTTAGATGATTATCCTGATAATGGGGATGTTTTATTTGATAAATCATGTAGTTTTGTAATGTTGTTTAAAAATGAAGAAGCATTGGATTTACTTGAGCGTGCTATTTCTCAAGGAATACAATACAAAATCAAAGCTAAAAAATCAAAGATATTTGAAAAATTATTAGATAATCCTAAATTTAAAAAATTAGTTTTATAATTACAACCAATGTGGAATTTCTAAATACTCATCAATGCTTTCTTTTCGTAAAACTTTGAGTAGGGCATTTGCTTGTGGAGTTGATAAAACAGGCTTGTCAAATTGATTGTCTATAGAAATTCTTGGGCATGCAACTTGAATAAAAGCATCAATTCCTCTAAGATTGTTTAATCGTTCGTTTGTAATATCAGTCAGTGCAAATAACTGAACTGCTTTTCCTTCTTTTTCTAATTCTTTTTTAAATTTCAAGCCAAATACTTTGGATAGTTGTCCTTCCTTTAATCCGATGATTATTCCAAATGATTTTGCTTCTGCTGCTTTGAATATTGCTAGACTTGCTTTCTTTTTTAGTGTACGTGCAAATTCTGTCACTTCTCTTACTTCATTAAAATAAGGATCTAAAACAAATGTTGGTAAATTTGTTGATAATGCAATTCCTGCGGCATGAAAATTACTTTGTCCTAAAAACACGTAGGCATCTACTTCTTTTTTTAATTCTGTTGCAGGATAAAATTCACAACCAAATACTTGACCATCATTTAACTGTCCTTTTCCCTTTCCAATTTTCACTTTAATTCCATTTTTTGTTAAAATTTCTTTAACTCTATCCATTTGATGCAAATGTTGACTATCTGTAACTAGTGAAACTACTTTTCCTTTTAAGAGATCTGTACATTTTTCTGCAACACTATCGAATCCAACATCATCAAATGCATTAATTAAAACTAAATTTTTTTCTAATGATTCTGTATTGATCGTATGTCCAATGTTAAATTGAATTTCTGCTCCTAATATTTTTGAACCTGCTGTATTCAAATCACAAGTTCCCCATGTGGTGTCTGCTAAAACATATGCTGGTATTCCATATTTTGTTGAAATTTTAACTGCCATATCTTGAACTTGAGGTAACATGCCATCTGGACCATTTAATGAAACTGATGCTGGGTTTTTTTCTTCTATTTCTTTGAAAATTCTTGCTTCATCTATTATAATCAATTCAGCTTGGAATGACACGTTATTAATTTAAATCAACTGTATCTTACAACAACTAAAAATGTCTGATCAATTAAAAAAAATCATGGAAAAGGAAACCATACTTCATGTAGGATTTGATGATACTGATTCACTTGAAGGAATGTGTACAACCTTTCTTGCTTACAAAATTGTTGATTCACTCCAAAAACAAAAAATAGAATTTTTGGATTTTCCACGTTTAATTCGATTTAATCCTAATATTCCTTGGAAAACAAGAGGAAATGGAGCGGTTTCTTTTAAAATAAAGACAAAAATTCCATCTAAAATAAAAAATCAAATAAAAAATCTTGTTTCAAAGTATTCTGATATTAAAAATGGTGCAAATCCTGGATTAGTGTTTTTTGAAAGTGATACAATTCCAATTCAATTTACAAAATTTAGTAAATTAGCTTTATGGCAATTAATTAATCGTAATAATGCAAAAACATTTGCTAAAAAAAATAATCTTGAAATTCATTATCAAGGAAATGGTCAAGGATTGGTTGGTGCAATAGGGGCAATCGGTTATGATTTTGATGATCATACATTGGAACTATTGAGTTATAGAAAAAAATCCCAGTTTGGAAAAGAAAGAAAAATTTCTACTGAGAGTGTAAAAAATATGCAGGAAAAAACTTTTCCTAATACATTTAACAGCTTTGACACAAAGAAAGGTCGAGTTTTAATTACTCCTCATGGACCTGATCCTGTTTTCTATGGTGTTAGAGGTGAAAATGTAGATTCTTTAATTTATGCTACTAAAATTCTAAAAACAACTGAAAAATTAGATGGATACATGATATTCAAATCAAATCAGGGAACTGGTGATCATTTAAAAAATGAATTAAATTTTGAAAACATGAAATCTTTTGCATCTGGAAAAATGTCCGGGGTCGTATCTGATACACCAAAAATTGTAAAGGGGGGTCATGTGTTTTTTAAAATTATTTCAAAGAATCATGAATTTTGGTGTGCTGTTTACAAACCAACTGGAATGACTACAGTTGCATTGAATTTGTTAAAAGGAGATGAAATTAGTGTTGGCGGCGGAGTTAGAAAAGCTTCTAAAAATTTCCCTCGAATAATTAATCTTGAATTTATTGATATTATTTCACTTGAAAAAAATATCACTTTGACTAATCCTGAATGCAAAAAATGTCACAAAAAAATGAAATCTAAAGGTCTGAATCAAGGATTTCAGTGTATTCGTTGTGGAAAAAAAGCTTTTAAAAAAATATCTACAGAAATTTCAAGAAAGATCAAAAAACAACT
>JAPFBP010000044.1 GCA_029250275.1 Candidatus Nitrosopumilus sp.
AGGAAAAATTTCTTTGATACAGTTTTGTCATTTATGAAAATCAGACAACAAGAAATTAGAATACAGGCAGATTATGCGTATGAAAATCTAAAAATGATTCCAACAATAGAATCAATGACCACAAGAGGAGATCCTAATTTCATAAAAGCACTATATGAAATATTTTTAGAATTGCCATCACCTCTTCAATTTGAAAAAGAAAATTTTGAAAAATCAGTTAAAGACCAAAAAGTAATCATCAACACACTAAGACTAAATGACAAAAATGGGGAGATTGTAGGATTTTCAAAGGGAGGACCCCTAGAAAATTATAAACTCAGAGAAGAAATTAGAGATGAAAATTATGGTTTGGGAAATACCATATTTTTAGAACCATTGGCATTGAAAATTGGGTATTGGGGATTAAGAGGAGGAAGCGAAATGCGTCATATGTTCATCATGCAAGCAAATTCTATGAAATTCAAATTTTTAACGAGTTTCGCATTACGAGATGTCATTAGAGCAAGAATAGACAAGGAACAGGCAGAATTTGTCACATTGTTTGATCCTGAAAGATGGGATTATTATAGAATCAAAATTTAGGCAAGTTTCCAACATATGCCCTAACTTGAAAATTTTAAAGCAGAAAGGCTTTTGTAGATAAAAAATATTTCAGAAATTGTGATAGGTAAGAGTATAGGTCTATTTACAATAATAATAATTATTATTAGTATTACCCCAGCATTTGGACTAACAGAACTAGAAAGAACATCTATGGTTAATCCAAGATTGGAAAATGCGTTCGGTGTACAAGTTTCAGATAAAATTAATATAAATCAGCAAATTCAGATTTCAGCAGACATTACAAATCATCAAACGAATTCACAAAATTTTGTATATATTGTTCAGATTAAAAATGATGCAGGTATCGTAATATCCCTTGAGTGGATAAGTGGTCAACTAACACCAGATCAAAAACTAAGTCCAGCATTATCATGGTCACCTAGTGAGTCAGGAGAATTTATTGCAGAAATCTTTGTTTGGGAAGGAATAGTAAATCACAAAGCATTGTCTGAATATACAACATTACAAATTAGAGTAAGTTGAATTTCAGTAAAACAATTTCAAAAAAAAGAACATATTAAAAAAATTCAAATAATTTGTTCCTAAAATGATCAAAAAAAAGTCAGATATGAAAAAATAGGTTTGTAGCACAATAAATGAGATCATAGGTTTGTCAAATAGTGAAAAAAGTTCGACAAGTTCTCGCTAATATCACCTTAAGCATAATGCAAGTATGACAATAGGATATTGTGTAAAATGTAGGGATAAACGAGAAATCGGTGGCCCTACACCATACACCATGAAAAATGGTAAACCTGCAATCAAGGGTACATGCCCTACATGTAGTACAGCCATTTTTAGAATCGGTAGTGGATAAATTTCTCACTAAAGAAATTTAATACCGCCATTCATCAGTAAGGCCATTCCAAAGCGAACGCATTGGGGATGGATCTTTTTCTATTTCTTCAACAATTCTGTTTTTTAGCACAAAAAAGAAATTCTCCAAAGCATCAATACCACCATCAGCAAATAGTTCCTGACCAATCTCAGTGATTCGTTTATGTTTATCAGATATCTCTGAAGAATCAGAATTCTGAAGACAAAAAGTCATCAAATCAATTAATTCTTCTTCCAACATGAAATCCATTATAAATTATTGAAAAACAGTGTGATTTAGGTATTAAGTTTAAAAAGAAAAAGAAGTCAGTTTAGACGTCTATAGATCTCTTTGAATTCACAAGACAGAGTGTATGATAAATTTAGTAGATGGCCTAATTGATTCATCGATGTTTTATCATGTCCTAACTGTCGTAGTAAAGTCAATGCCTTTTGTGGAGAATTTGGAGATAGTGAACTTTGTCCAGACCATGTTTTAAAAGCATCATCAACATCCAAACTGAAATTTAAAACAAATTCTTTCCAGTTGTGCATTGCATTAAGAGCTTTTTCATTAAGAAGAACACGAGACAATTCACGAAACTCATTTTTCCTATCAAGATATAACATATCAAGGGATTGTTGAATTTTCTCCGGACTGTACTCTTTGGAATTTAACATATACATTCCTACAATACTCATAATAGTGTATTCTCATAATCAAAGATAAGATAGATGGATGATTCTCTGAAAATTTGTTAAAAAAAATGAAAAAAAAATTACAAATGTAAAGAAAAAAAGATCTTATTGGAATGGATCAATGAATGGACAGTTAACAATATGGTCACTATCCATTGGACGCGCAATACCAATGTCGATCAACCCAGCTTCCCTGTATGCGTTCATATCATCAATGGTTTCTAGTAATTGTGCATTTTCAGGATTATCCCAACCAATCATAAAAATTCTCCACATTGGAGAATAGTTAGCATCACCAGGAGCTCCTGCTGCAATACCAGGTTGAAATCCTAATGGACCAGTGCCTGTTAAACCATTTTTGAACTGATACAAGTCTACTGCTGCTGAATTTGCAATCAAGCTTGCAGATGTCGGTGAACTTACAACACCCATCATTCCTGCAGGACCACTAGGAGTAGCATCTGTTACAATGTAATAGATAGTTCTACCATCTGGACCCCATCCACGATGAGCTATGAAAGTTACATTCATCTCTTCTGTATCGATATCAAGAACTTGACCACCGCCGTAAGGAGTAACATCAGTTAATGTTTTGTCTTCCTTAACCATCATCTGACCTTCAGGCCAAATAATTTGTGGCATGTTTAAAACTACATTAATTTCTGTCAATGTAATTTCATTATTCTCAGCTGCTTCCATAACCATTGCTTCTGAATCAAGCACTCTTGGAGTTACACCATCATTCCACATTACGTGGACATGTGAGGTCAATGCACTGTACACATCTGCTTGTGCAGGGGTACTAGTGAATACTTGACCTTGGTATCCATGTATACCATCGCCTTCAATGCCATTGGTAAACAAGTATGCTGTGGAAAGTGCTTCTTCAGGAGCATTCTTCAATAATGGAGCTAGTTCTACTTTCCATCCTTGATTTTTAGTAATTATTTCTGCATGTGTTGGATCACTAGAATCAGTGATGATATAGTAAACATCTTCACCGTTGTAGTAACCTTGATGCATAGGAATTGTTGCTGGAACATTTGCTCTTGATAATCTAAGTACAGAACCCAAGTCAGCTTCAGTTTCATCAATAGTTTCTTTTTCTATAGATTTTTGAACTGGAGCTACAGGAGTGACTTTACTACCTTGATCTGCTTTCCAAGCGGCTTTGCCACCTGGAATTTCAGAACAAAGATTTAATCCACAAATATTTGTGCTAGAACCATATTTTGAGGTTCCAACACCTGAGCCTTTTTCGGCATCAGCATCTAAGAAATAATCTGTTGTCATACCTGCTGTAAACAAGGGTAAAATTGCAAGAAGTGCAATGTATCTTAGACTCTTGTTCATGAAAGAAGAAATAGACATTTTGTTTAAAAGAATTTGTCCAAATCAGGCAAGTTCTGAAAATCGATTTTCAACATAATCCCAGTTAACAACATTCCACCAAGATTCAACATAATCAGGTCTTTTGTTTTGATATTTCAAATAATATGCATGCTCCCAAACATCCAACCCCAATAAAGGAAATTTTCCCAGAGTCCATGGACTGGTTTGGTTTTCAGTAGTAATGATTTCAATTTTATGGTATGTAGAATTGAAAACTAACCAACACCAACCACTTCCTTGTATTGTAATTGCTTTTTCAGAAAAAACTTTTTTGAAATTCTCAAAATCAGCAAAGTAGACATCAATTTGATCTTCTAATTGTCCACCAGGTTTTCCATCACCATTAGGAGTCATTGTTTCCCAGAATAATCTATGATTTTCAAAACCACCTCCAAAAAAGTTTATTGCACTTCTCCCAGATTCAGGAATTGATTTCAAATCAGATAGAATTGAGGAGATGTATTGCGGATGAGATGCGCTGCCAACATCTGCAAGAGATTTGTTCAATCCATCCACATATGCTTGATGATGTTTTTGATGATGAATCTTCATGGTTTCTGTATCAATGAATGGTTCTAGTTCTTCATACCCATAAGGCAATCTTGGAAGTTCATATCTAACCATAAATCAAATCTGTAGAATCCACATATATTCTTCAAGTGCAAAGAATGATAAATCTTGAGTGACAGTTAACAATATGAGAAAATTAGGAACTATTGATTTAGAAATTTTACATTTAGCAGTAAATGAAAACGGGACATTTAATGAGAACAATCTAGAGAATTCAAAATTAAAGAGGTTAGGAGTAGGAAAAATTCTAGATTCCCTTGCAACATTAAAAGATAGAAAAATGCTATCATTGAATAAAGATGGCTCGTTTTCAATTACAGAATTAGCAAGAGAGATTCTTTGGAGTGAAAATATTCCAACTTGGGCAAAGATTTTACGATTATTACAAATAAAATCATGTAATATTGATCAAATGGAAAATATTTTAAAAATTTCAAGAAATGAATTGGACGAAGATATAGAGAAATTACGAAAAAATCAATTTGTGTTAATGTCACCACAGAGAATAGAGGAAAAAATAATCAAAGTGTATGAAATTCTTCCTGAAGGAGTAGAAGAGATTGACAAGACAGAAAGTAAGGGGTTTAACAATGTAAATTTCGGACAAATAAAGCCAGAAATTGAGATTCTGAGTATTGTTGATGAAGTGATAAAAGAAATTCAAGAGTCCCAATTAGAAGAAATGAAAAAAAATATAATTATTGAAAAATTATCCAAACTAAAAAGTAAATTAGACATTTAGTTTGCTAGTTAACAGCTAAATTACAGTGTTTTCACGTATTATTTACGCAAATCAAGTATTAGTTATTGATCAAGAATCATTCTTTTTAAAAGTCATATCAGCTCCTTGACACGACTCACATTTTTCCAATATACCAAATTCATTCATAAACTTACCTTTACCATCACATCTTAAACAATTCAATCTATTCTAATTTGTTTAGATGAGCATTAAAGTTTCCTAACAATCTCAATTATCACGACTATAACATATTGGAGTTTAGCATCTATTCCCCGATAAATGCATGTCCTATCTTTTCTCCAATAGTAATTTTTGGTATGTCACAGGGGGTAGTAATACAATTGAAGATTTCAAACTCATCAATGAATGGGATTAAGAAGAGTATCATCAATGCTAAAACAATTGCAATTACTCCAATGATTAACAATATGAGTTTCATATATTTATGATCAGAATTACCCATTTATCATATTATTGAAAATCACTCAAAAAGTACTCTAACGTGTTATTTTTTACAGTCTATCCATATTGGTAGTAGATCATGATTCTCGTGTTTTTACGCAAGTATAGATTATTTTGAGCGAATTTTATCTTGAATTTGAGCAAGAATAAGTTCTGCCTTGTCTTTATCCTCATAATTTTCTGCAGATTCATCCATGATTGCATCAATCTCATAGCTCTTATCTACTAAAATATTGGCAACATGATCATCAAGGGTTCCTTGTCCAATCAAATAATATGCAAATACAGTATTTTTCTGACCTATTCTGTGAAGTCTATCTTCTGCTTGTCTGTGAATAGCAGGGCTCCAATCAAGTTCAGCAAAAATGACATATTTTGCCCTAGTCAAATTAATACCCACATTTCCAGCACGAATTCCAGCAATCATTAATTTTGATTCGCCCCTTTGGAATTTGTCTATTTCATTTTGACGAAATGAATCAGATTGTCCACCAATAATAGATACAGGGGAAAATTCTTGCAAACTATCATGAAGTAATTTGTGAATCACCTTATGATGACAAAATACGACAACACTTTCTTCAATCTCCATAATATTTTTTACAAAATTAATCACATGTGGAACTTTTGCAATTCCTGCAATTTGTCTTTCACTTTGAATTGCTCTATGATATGATGCAGATTTAATAAATTCAGAGTCAGTATTTTTTTGTTCTGATTCAAGCTTCTGCCAGATTTTATTTAATTCTTCAAGATAATAATCAGTATCTGCAGCAATGACTTCCTTGTAACGAACTTTATCTTTGAGTTCTTTTAGAACATCTGATTTTTTTCTTCGAAGCATCACATGTTTTTGTAGTTCATTTCTAAGTGATGCACGTTTATTTTCTAGAACGATTGCCTTACCTTTTTCATTTACATAACAAAAGTACTCACAAAATTCCTTAAAGCTTCCAAGCAACCCAGGTTTTATTATATCTATGATTGGCCAAATTTCTGAGCCACGATTGTAAATAGGAGTTCCAGAAAGACCAATCCTATAAAGAATTGATGGTAGAGCGGCTAATTTTTTCACAGCTTTGTATTTTTGAGTTGTTTTTGATCTCAAATTATGCACCTCATCACAGACTATTGTCTTTAATCCCAATTTTGCTAAATCATCATCTCTTTTGAAAAGTAATTCATAATTAATCAAGTAAATATCAGATGTAGGAAGTTCTTCTGATTTTCCAGTTCGGATCATTGTAACACTAGGAGATTCAGATTCAATGATTCTACCATTCTTACTTTTCTTCTTTAGGAATTTTTGAATTTCACGTTCCCAATTGTTTAACGTGACTAGTGGCGCAACAACAAGTATAGGAAATGTATGTTTTTCAGTTGCAGCATAAGAAAGCGTTTGAACAGTTTTTCCAAGACCCATTTCATCAGCTAGTAATGCATTTCCAGAGGATTTTAGTAAAAAGTCTAATCCTTCTTTTTGGAAATTTAATAATTTGCCTCTAAATTGTTCACCGCATTTTGCTCGTTTAAGTTTCAGTTTAATTGGAGGCAAAGTAGGCTTTGGAGCATATGTCTTGATAATTTTTCTTTGCCAAATAGATTTAGATAAAATTTCAAGAGGGTATCTATCCATTATTAGTTTTAGTTGTTTTACAGTTTCAGTATTATCAGGAATGATTATTTCATCAATGTCTTCCCCGTACCATGCCTCTGTGACGAGTCTAGATATCATACTGACTGCACGATCACCTGTAACTTTCCAGCTCCAGATTTTAGAATATTTGTCAAGAACATACTCTAATGTGCCAATGTTTTCCATAGATGTTTCCATAATTTGTCGATAGAAAGTTTTTTTGCCTTATGAATCTTCATATTTTTCTCGATCATTAAAAAAGAACCCAAAATTCTACAAGAGTTAAAATATGATACTAGTTTGTACTTTAAGGGGAAATTTTTAATGTAGATCCATAGGCACGAAATAGTGAAAAAATTGAGAGATTTTAGAAAATATAAAATGCAACAAACAAGAAAAATAAGATATTTTAATTAAAAATCATAAATATTGTAATTCAAAGAAATTCACACAATTATACTAATAGAGTTTAAGAAAAAACATTATTAAAATAATTAAGATTTAATAATATTAAAAAATAAATTTAAAGAAACAATAATAATTTTTAAAATGATTCAAAATATAGTAATTTTTAAAATTCAACATACGTTTAAAATCCATTAGATTTTAGATGAATTGTGGAATTCATTCAAAACAAAGAACCCAATGTGATAAAACCAATAATCATTGCAGCAATGCAAGATATGGGAAATGTTGGAAATATAGTTGTAAATTTTATTAATGAATCACTTGGAACAAAAACTTTTAGAACAGCAAAAACATCATTTCCAACATACATTATCGATAAAGGTGGATACATTGATCTTCCTGATGAAAAATGGGAATACAAATACACAGATGATTTGATAGTGTTTGGTGGAGGAAAGGGTCAACCTCAGAGCAATAGTGAATTAAACGCTTTGTGTCAAGATGTCATAGACATAGCAAAAAAGTATTCTGCAAAGTTCATCTACACGCTTGGAGGTTTTCACACTAATCGGGTATTCAATAACAACCCAAAAACATACATCACTACAACATCAAGAGAATTAACCAATCAAATGGAAGGACTAAATGTTGAAACCACACCACAAAAGTCAATCATAACTGGATTTAATGGACTAATACTTGGGTTTGCAAAGAAAAATAAAATGCAAGGAATTGGAATGTATGGAGAATTAAATCAACCTGAAATTCCTCAATACAGATCAGCAATTAGCATTATCAAAACCTTAGAAAAATTGACATATAGAAAATTAGGAGATACAAGTCAATTAGAAATTATGGCTCAAGATATAGAAAGAAAATTTAAAAACTAAATTTAATGTGATTTGCCAACTTCGTGAGATTCAGTATTCTCATCATGACAATCACAACTGCAAAGATGTGTATTATGATTATTCATACAATCTATACACTCAAAGTGCTTTCTTGTTTCACACGCTGCACAAATCATCCTAGTTTTGCTAAGTGGAAGGAGAATTTGAGTTTTTTCTATTGTATAGTCTCAATACTCAACTTCGCTTCGTTCAAGTAGACTATTTGTTAAATCCACGTATCCTTGTGGATCAAGTTCTTTTGCAAATCCTTTATCGATATTAATTAGATATATCGAATGAAGATGAGCGTTTAGGATATCATCATATTTTATTGGGGGATTTTTATAATAGCGATCACATAGATCTTTAATTTTCTGTACATCTTCTTTCTTACGTGCATTGGGCGGCAATAGAAAAAGTTTAGAAATTGGTAAAATTCCAACTACAGGTGTCGCCAAAGAAAACTTTGAGCAATGCTTACTATATCTTGCAATCTTACTCATTATTCTTGCAGAAAAATAATCTATAGTGTCCATTGCATGTTCAGGAGGAGTAAACCCAGTTTCAATTTCGATGATTGTATTTCCACCACCTTTTTTTGCATAAATATCACATACAAGGATTTCAGAAACATCTTTTTCAACTTCAACGGCATACCCTCTCGAAATCAGAGTGCTTGCGCAAATCAATTCTAAAACAGAGTGATTGATTTTTACCAGATTTTTTTTGTACATTTCAATTAATTGTTGCCCAACATAATTCAGTTTAGAGACATCATTTTCTTTTAGATTTTTTGAAAGATTATTAATCATCTCAAAAACATCATTTCTGAATTTTTCCAAATCCATGATTTAAGATATTGTGATTTCCGAGGTTTAAGAATATGTAGGGATTGTAAAATTGACAGTCCCAAGATTCAAAAGAAACAAAATTACTCAATTGAAATTAAAAAATAGTGAATTTTTATTCATACTTTGTCTTAACTATACAAATCGAAATTATGTCATGTGTATAAAAATAAAATCATAGTCATAGGATTGTTTTCATTTTTAATGATATTCTCATTTATTCCAACTTCTGAGGCAGAACTTTGGCAATTCATAGTCGAATTAAACATGGAGAAAGGAACAATATACCCTGGAGAAACTGTAGTTGTTACAGGTAGAGTAGTAAACCACGCATATGAGCCTACTAGAGGAGTAGAAGTTCTAATCAGAGCAGGATCAGATACCACCAAAGCATTCACATCTCCTGATGGTACATTTAGAGGAGAATTTGTCAATTTTCAGAGAATCCCAGGAACATATACCGTTAATGCAATTGCAACATGGTATGGAATGACAGGATTTTCAAGTACAGAATTCCAAGTAAAAGGAGACGCTACGCCAGTGACAGCACTACAGGAGAAATTATCAACTGATGAGGCAAGAAAATATCTTAGTTCCAATGAAAGTGATTTTGAAAAAAATCCAATAGGCCAAACATTATTCAGATATTATCACGGTTTACTTGATGAATTAATTGCAGAACATAGAAAGGCAGAAGAACCAAATACAGAACAAATATTCTTAGAACAACAAAGAAGAATTGCTGATGAGTTGACAAATCAGGCAATAGAAAAACGGGCTCCAGGTGCAGGAACCTATGGAGGATATCAATATGATGACTATATTGCAGGACTAAATCCAGAAATTAAAGATTTAATCATAAGTCAGTTGGAGTTTACAAAAAATAATTTTGCAGATGCCCAAAAAATAAAAGAAGCAATTATTGCAAATGGAGGCACATATGAGGAAGCAAGGCAAGCATATCTAGATAGATTGGCAATTCCAAAAGAAATTCTGGAACAATTCAATGAAAGATATCTAGATAAATCTGAAGATAATTTAGAAGCAAATCAATCTAGCGAATAATGAAACGATTGATAAATTATACACGTGCCTTATATTCAAAATTACATATTAAGAATTAATGAAAATAGACACCCCCCATCATCATACCCTTTATGTGGCAAAAAATGTATTCTGTCTTTTATTAGTCACCATTCAACATACTTCAAAAAAAGTTGGCAAGTGTATAAAGAATATAATTTTGAGAAAAATTCAGAAGACATTAAAAAACCATTTACTTGGAATAAAAGTATATTTCATTGTTCTAAACAATTTTTAATCCAAATTAATGAGTAAAAATGAAATGGAAATATTTCATAACCCACATGCATTACATGTAAAAAAACAATTAGTGAAATTGAACGAATTGGCACAGATATTAAAAAAAGAGATTTTTCCAAAGAACCATTTTCAGAAACAGAGTTAAAAAAGATAATAAAAATGACAGGTAAAAAACCATTAGAACTTCTAAGAAAAAGAGACAAAATGTACAAAGAATTAGATTTAGAAAATAGTAAAAAAACAGATATCCAAATAATCAAATTAATGGTAAAGTATCCCGGACTGATTTTACGACCCATCATAGTGACAAAAAATAAAGCATATGTAGGAAAAATAGAATTAAAAAAATTGAAATAAATTAATCATTCTCTTCTTTGAATATTCTAATTGCCTCTAAATGAGAGCAATTGGCCTTCAACCCCTTTCCATGATGAAATTTAAAGAAATTTTTGAACC
>JAPFBP010000045.1 GCA_029250275.1 Candidatus Nitrosopumilus sp.
ATTGTCTACTGTGGCGTTAATCAATAATTTACTTCTGAGAAATTCTGCCAAATTTGTCTGAGTGATTACTCCTACTAATTTTTCATTTTCAAGCACGATTAAACGTCTAATGATACTATTTAACATCTTTTGAACTGCGTCTTCTATTTCTGTATCTGGTGTAACCCATTTGAAATTTTTAGACATTATCTCTTCTAGTTTTATTTGTGATGATTTGAGATCATTTGCTGCAATCTTTCTTACAATATCGCTTTCTGAAACAATTCCTGCTATTTTTCCTTCTTTCATAATCACAAGAAAACTGATCTCTTTCTCTTTTAGAATAATTGATGCATCAAGTGCAGTTTTGTTATAATCTATGGTGATTACGTTTTTTTCCATAATGTTTCTTACTTGAGTCATAGCGATCAAGTGATTTGTTTACATAAGAGTTTACTCTGTCTAGATTCAAATTAAATATCTCTAAATGTTCGGAGAATTGTGAAAGTTGCAGTTGTAGTTTTTCCAGGCAGTAATTGTGATCGTGATATGTACCATGTATTGACTGATGTATTTCATTTTAATGCCGAATATTGTTGGCATGAAAAAGAGTTACCTAAAAATATCGATGCTGTAATTCTTCCAGGTGGATTTTCTTATGGTGACCGATTAAGAGCAGGTATTATTGCAGCTCACAGTCCAATCATCAAAGATGTAAAAAAAATGGCTGAAAAAGGAATTCCAATTTTAGGTGTATGTAATGGATTTCAAATCCTTGTTGAATCTGGTTTACTTCCAGGTGCATTGCTCAAAAACGAATCTCTTAATTTCATGTGTGAATGGACAAATTTGATTGTGGAAAATAACAAAACTCCATTTACAAATCAATTCAAACTAGATGAGAAAATTCCCATACCAATAGCTAATGGTGAAGGTCGATATTATGCTGATGATGAAACTTTGAAAAAATTAAAAAAGAAAAATCAAATTGTTTTTAGATACAGTGAGGTTGTAAATGGTTCGACAAATAGAATTGCAGGTGTATGTAATGAGGATGGAAATGTTGTTGGAATGATGCCTCATCCAGAAAGAGCAGTTGAATCTGACATTAATCCAATTGATAACAAACCCTCTTCTCTTATTTTTGAATCATTAATAGCAAAAATTGGTGTTAACAAATGAGTCTAGAAGCGCAAGAACTAGCTGAACTAAAATCCAAAATTGGCAGAGACCCAACTTCTACAGAACTACAAATTGTAGCTGCTGAATGGTCTGAGCACTGTTCTTACAAATCTTCAAAAAGACATCTCAAAATGTTGCCAATGACTGGACCTTTAGTAATTAACGAGAAAGGATATGATTCTGGAGTTTTAGATGTTGGTGATGGCTATGTTGTTACAGCACACATTGAAAGTCATAATCACCCATCTGCTGTAGAGCCATACGGCGGTGCTGCAACTGGTGTAGGGGGCGTAATTCGAGATATTTTATCTGCTGGAACTAGACCTATTGCAATTTTTGATGGATTAAGATTTGGAGATATTGAAAAAGATTTGCATGCAAGATGGCTTTTCAAAAATGCAGTTACTGGAATTGCTGATTATGGAAACTGCTTAGGTATCCCAACTATTGGTGGAGAAGTCGAATTTGATGAATGCTACAAAAACTATGCATTGGTAGATGTAGCTGCATTAGGTTTTGGTAAAAAAGAAAATTTAATTAAAAATCATGCAAAGAAAGGCGATATTGTTGTATTGATGGGTGGCTCTACTGGTAGAGATGGTATAGGCGGTTCTCAATTTGCATCTGACTCTTTAGAATCTGAAGATCGTTCTGCTGTTCAAATTCCTGACCCTTTCATTGAGAAATTAATTATCGAGGCTGTTTTACAGGCAAGAAATGATGGATTGATTCACGCAATGAAGGATCTTGGTGGCGGCGGTTTATCTTGTGCCATTTCTGAGACTGCTGATGCATTAAACATTGGAATTGAAATGGATGTCGATAAAGTTCACACTCGTGAATCAGATATGCATCCAGATGAAATCATGGTGTCTGAATCACAAGAAAGAATGCTAATTATTACTAGTAAAACCAAATTAAAAAAACTAGAAGAAATTTGTAAAAAATTTCGTATTGGTTGCTCTGTGATTGGTTTGGTAAAATTTGATAATCAAGTGCATATTAAAAAAGGCAAAAATACAGTTGCTAATTTATCTGCTGATATTGTAGCTAATGCGACACTACTTGATTTGCCCTCAAAAGAGCCATCTTATTTGAAAACAATTGAGAATGAAAAGAAATTCAAACCTATTTCTGATTACTCTAAACTAATGATGAAGTTACTTGCATCCCCAAACATTGCAAGTAAGATTTGGGTCTACGGGCAATATGATCATGAAGTTGGAATTAGAACTGTTGTAAAACCTGGAACTGATGCATCTGTATTAAGATTAGATAATGGAAAATATCTTTCTGCAAAAATTGATGGTAATCCCAAACAATGCTACATTAATCCTAGAGAAGGTGCAATTGGCTGCTTTGAGGAGGCGTGCAGAAATGTTGTATGTACTGGAGCAAAACCTATTGGAATGCTTGATCATCTCCAATTCGGTAATCCAAAAGATCCTGAAATTTTTTGGACATTTTTAGAGTCTTTGAAAGGATTGACTGATTTTGCTAAATTTTTTGAAATTCCATGTGTTGGTGGCAAGGTTAGTCTGTACAATGAGACTCCTGCTGGCCCAATAAAGCCAACTCCTGTCATTGGTGTTATTGGACTAATTGACAAGAAACCATCTGTTCCTCAGAAAATTTCAAAAGGTGATTGTCTTTTAATTATTGGTGATACTAAAAATGAGCTCGGTGGTTCTGAATACTTTGAGTATATTCATAAGTTTGTTGGAGGAAAATGTCCTATAGTTAACTTTGAGGATTCAAAGAAAAATATGAAATCAGTTCTTGATATAATTGATAAAAATCTAATCAAATCTGCACATGATTGCTCCAAAGGTGGATTGGCAGTTGCAATATCTGAAATTTGCATGACCAATCAAATTGGTTGCAAAGTTTCATTGGATAAAGTACCTGGTGAAAAACTTGATGTTGACAGAATTTTGTTTTCTGAAAGTCACTCTCGATATCTTTTGTCATTTGATAAGAAAAACCTCCAAAAGATTGAAGACATTCTCAGAAAGAACAAAGTTTCATTCAAACAACTCGGCCAGTTTGGAGGTGAGCAAATTCAATTTACAAATGCTTCAAAATCCATCATTGATCTTAATGTACAAAAAATACACAAAATTTGGTTGCATGCACTTCCAAATTTGGTCTTACATGGTAAAAAGACTGTTTGACAGCAATGATTTCAATTTGACAATAACTCCTCCATTAGATTCTAAATTCCAATACACTAAACTTTAAAAATAAATTGGGTATTTGCCCATTTACTTAGATTTTACTAGTAAATTAGGACAGGATTGCCTTTTACTATTATCAGTAATTTATGATCGCTAAAACTGATCAGCATTTTTATTGTTCAAAATGAATGATGGATCCGAGGATGAAGGTATTAACTGATTTTTCAGCCAAGTTTTACACTTTTTCTGACTTTTTGATAATATCTTTCTCAGAGGAGTGGACATAGATTTGCCCAAAGTTAAAGAAAATTGTGGCGTTGTTGGAATTTACAGTCTAACTGGAACCAATGTTGTTCCAATGGTCTTTGATGCATTACGAGCTTTACAACACAGAGGACAAGAAGCTTGGGGATTTGCAGTTCCAAACAAACCTCCATTTAAAAAAATAGGATTAGTTTCACATTCTTCATCTGATTTTAAAAAACTTGCTCAAAAGTATGCATCATCATGTGTAATTGGACATGTTAGATATTCTACAATGGGTACTAGTACACTAGAAAATGCACAACCATTGAAAGTAAAAGATCTATGCATTGCACATAATGGGACAATTGCCAATGCCCAAGAACTATCTAATTTAGTTGGAGGCTGTTCTTTTACTCCACAAAATGCAAGTGACACACTTGTTGTAGCACAAAGACTTGTAGCATTGATTTCTGAGAACGGTGGAATGGGAAAAGCATTATCTATCCTCAAAAATGAGATGGTTGGCTCTTATTGTTTTACATTTATTTCTGATGATAATTCTGTTTATGCCGCACGTGATCCTAAAGGATTCCGTCCAATGGTATTGGGATACAAGGAATCTGATGACACATACATTGTAACTTCTGAATCCGCTGCCGTTACTGCAGTTGGAGCAACTCTTCAAAGAGATGTGATTCCTGGTGAATTGATTAAATTAAGTAAAACTGGGTTGGAGACTGAATTATTTTCAACTGACCCTTCTCGTGCACATTGCTCTTTTGAATTTACTTACTTTGCACATCCGTCAAGTAACATGGAAGGACACAACATTTACGTTTCAAGAAAGAAAATTGGACAATTTATGGCAAAGAAATTTCCAATTAAAGATGCTGATTTGGTAATTCCAGTGCCTGATTCTGCAAGACCTGCAGCATTAGGGTATGCTCAAGAACTCGGTGTATCTTTTGATGAAGGTTTACTAAAAGACAGGTATAGTAAGAAAGGTCCATTGCGAAGTTTCATTGAACCTCATCAAAGTGACAGAGTTGAAATAAATCGATGGATAATCCCAATTAGTGAAATAATTAAAGACAAACATGTAGTAGTAATTGATGATAGTCTAGTTCGAGGTACTAGCTCAAAGGCTATTGTTAAGGCTCTTCGTCGTGCAGGAGCTAAAAAAATTAGCATGTTGATTACATATCCTCAAATTAACTATCCTTGTTATGCTGGAATTGATTTTCCCTCTCAAGAGGAACTTGCGACATTTACTGATGGGAAAACAATGACTAGTGATGAGATTACCGAAATGGTTAGAAAAAGTATTGGTGTTGACTTTTTAGGATACAACGATGCTGAAAATTTAGCTGACGCAGTTGGAATGCCAAAAGATTCAATGTGCTTTACATGCTCTTCAGGAAACTATGATTCATTGGGAATAAAACCTGATTTTACAAAACGTGACCAAGTAAAAACTAAAATTTAGAATCTCTATTTGGGGATTTAATTAAATATGGTTAAAGACATTCTATATTCATGCAAGCAATATGGAATGATGTAGTAATTGCAGAAAGTAATGAAATTGTTGAAGTAGATGGAAATCCTTATTTTCCATTTGATTCAATCAAAGAAGAATATTTTAAAAAAACTAAACTAACCACCGTATGTGGATGGAAAGGAGTGGCCAATTACTATTCTGTAGATGTGAATGGAAAAACAAACAAAGACTGTGCATGGTATTATGCAGAACCAAACGATGCTGCCTCTAAAATCAAAGGAATGGTGGCATTTTGGAATGGCGTTAAAGTACAATAATTTTTGATATTTTTTCTCAATTTTTGATACAATAATTACATGGTGTGAACTTTTCTACGATTGCTTGTTCTAGTGTATCTGGGATAAAGTATATTTTATCTAATTTTTTTATTTCAACAATTTTACAATCTGATGTCATTGCTCCAAGATGGTGAACTGTGTTGTTTGATTTATTTCCTAAATATCCTGCCATATCTATATAGTAATTTAGTGAGAATATCTATTTTTGCTTAAAAATTAATAGAATTATGTATGAATTTATAGAAAGTTAGGCACAAATTCCAAAAATTCCGCCGGTATATATCGAGTATGGTCAATACAAAGTATGTTTAAAAAAATACTTGGAAAATTAAAATTTGGTTCATGTAAAACCAACACATCAAAAGATGTAAACGCATTCAATGAATCTGAAAAGAAACAAGAGGAAAAGTCAGAATAAAATGAAATACAATTGTAAAAAATGTACATTTCATTGGGATGGAAATTCTGATACTTTTGATAAAGTATTGATTCATGAAAAAACTCACATAAAGAAAGTTGTTGCCTAGTGGTCGTCTGTAATACATGTTATAATGAGCATCATGATCAATGCATGGGAAAAACTGGCATGTTTGAATGCAGTTGTGATTTTTGTAAATAAAACACCTCACTAGACGCCAAAGATGGTGAGAATGATGTAACTACTAAACCTTCTACTTGTTTTTTCTAGTTTTCATCAAAGTCATAATCTGCTTCTTCATCATAACATTCAATGAAATCAAAATCGTATAATTTCATAATATCATTAGATTTTAGTAGGATATAGGTACCTTGTACATAAATACCGTTTTACTATAAAATCTATATAGTTATCGACGCTTGTATTATGGGTTATTTTTCGTCTACTTTGTTGTTATATTCGTCTACTTTGAGATTATATTCATCAATTTTTTTGTTTTCAGTATCAATGTCCTCATCGAATAATTCAGGATTTTCTTCTTGAGCTTTTTTCATTAATTTTTTAAAAGTATCTGGGTCATCTTTTTGAAGTTCTAACAATATCTTTCCAATAGAATCATCGAGATTACTCATTTAATTATCTGTAATTTTATGGGCTATTTTTGAATATCGCCAATCAGAATTTATCGAATTAGTTCAATTTCCTAGCAGTTAAATTCTATCAAAATTAGCCATAATTGTTTGAAGTTTCTTACAAGTGGTAAAGTAAAGGATCTTTATGATGTAGACGAGTCTAGCATTTTGTTCAAATTCTCAGATAGGGTTTCAGCATATGATGTGAAATTCAAACAGGACATTCCACGTAAAGGAGAGGTTTTGTGCAAGTTTGCAGAATTTTGGTTTAATGAATTATCAGTACCAAATCATTTCATCAGACGAGAATCTGATACTGAGATTGTTGTAAAAAAGATGAAAATGCTGCCAATAGAATGTGTAGTGAGAGGTTATTTTTACGGTAGTTTAGTTAGCAGATGGAAGAAAGGTGAAGTCACTGTACCTAAAGGAACTGATACAACTCTGGCTGCAAAATTACTTGAACCCATTTTTGATCCTACAACAAAATCAGAACACGATATTCCAATAAATAAAGAAAAGGCATTAGATATGAAACTAGTTACCGAAGACCAATACAATTGGTTAGAAAAAACATCTATTGAAATTTATAAAAAAATGGCTAAAATTGCAGATAATGTTGGGTTTATCCTAGCTGATTTAAAATTAGAATTTGGATTGTTAGATGGTCAAATTACACTAGGTGATTCCATTGGTCCCGATGAATATCGTTTATGGCCAAATGATTCCTTTGAAATAGGAAAAATCCAAGAATCATATGACAAGCAACTGTTACGTGATTGGTTAACTGTCAATGGATATCAAAAACAATTCGATGATGCACGTGATGCAGGAAAAGAACCTGTTGCGCCTAATATCCCTGGCGAAATAATTGCAAAAATGACACAACGTTATGTGATTTCATATGAGAAACTAACTGGAAATATTCTTTAGTCATCAAATAAGTTGAATCATGTGGAATCTCTAGAAGATAAAAAAGAACTTGAGACCCTATTGGATATCGTAATCAATCAAATTCCATCTTATACTAATATGGTAAATTCTGCAAATTGGGATGTAAATTCTGATGATTGTATATTTGGAATGGTGTATCATTCATTTATAGCAAAATCTACTGAATACATGAAAAACAAGTTTATTGATACTGAACAAACTACAAACGCTGAATCTACTTTTCAAATGATGAATATTATTTCTGAAATATTTAATGAACGACTTGCATATATTAAAAAAGCAATAGTATTCTCATCAAACTCTTAATCATAATTTATTCCTAACACATACTACATAACTCGAATTTTATTTTTGGTCCTTTGGCAAATACCGTCCTGATGGGTGATTTGACAACATGTTTTTCAGGATTTACCTTTTTTGATATTTTTAAAAAAATTTCAAACCGTTACAATCATTATTCTACCTATACAATATTCATTGTAGTGCTATCAAAAATATTGAATGCATTATAATATTTATTGTACTGGTTAGTATAATTATGGTAGCAGTACAACTTTCACTAAAGTAAACAAAAATTGATGCGATTAGACAAAAAAATATGATACGCGGATCTTTTAGATCGGTTTTGAAAGGTAATTCTGTATGTCTACATTACTAGAAAAACAAATCAAAGTTAATCGTATTGTTACAACAAATATTGGACACGCACGTGCAATTGACGACCCTGCACGGGCAAAAATTGTTGAAATTCTATACCATCAAGCATTATCAGCTGATCAGATTTCTACTGCCCTCAAAAAAACAGGATATAAAAAAGCCCTAACCACTGTCCGTCATCATTTAGAAATTCTAAAAATATCTGGATTGATAGAAATTGCCAGAATTGAAGAATCTCGTGGAGCTATTACAAAATTCTACAGCACATCTACAAAATTGTTGGATTTTCAGACTCCTGAGGATTTTGATTCCACATATTCAAAAATCATCGATAATACTTCGACGAAAATTGAAAAACTTCTCAAAGGATTGACTCCAAAAACTACAAAATCAAAGGGAAAAAAATCTGTAGAATATTCACAATATATTGTAATGGAAATTATGAATAGAGCAATGACTAATGTTCTTGAAAAATCTAGTATAAAATAATCTCTGAGATTAACATGTTAAATCCAATGAAACCGATCAATTCATTTTTTGTACCAGGACAAAAAATATACAAAAAACACTCTGAAAAAGCCGTTACAGCGCTAGATGTTAGAAAACAACCAACAACAATTCAGGATTATGAAAATTAATGGATGAGAAAGTTATCAAGCTGTTTTCAGAAAAAAACTTGGTCTTTATTGCAACTGTAATGAAAGATGGTGCACCGCAAGTTTCCCCAGTATGGGCAAATTATGAAGATGGTTATGTTTTGATAAATACTGCAGAAGGTAGAATAAAACACAAAAATATTTTACGTGATCCCAGAGTGGCAGTATCTGTTGTATCAAAAGATAATCCACTTGACATGGTAACAATTCGTGGAACTGTAGAGCAATTAATTCCAGACTATGAATACAAACATGCAAACAAACTAACACAACAATACATGGGCCGTGATCATTATCCTTTCAAACGTGATGATGAAAAACGAATTATCCTGAAAATTAAACCTGTCAAAGTTTTTGTTTTACCTGAATTAAAGATGTGTGAGTAGCAATTTAGAATGTTTCTAAATTCGAATTTAGAAACATAATACATTCAGTAGGGTGAATTAAAAAAATATAGCAAAGACTGCTTAACGACTTCGTTTAGCGGCCTTTCTCTTTGGAGCGGCTCTGCGTTTTGGAGCAGCTCTACGTTTTGGTGCTGCTTTTCTTTTTGCTGCCTTTCTCTTTGGAGCTGCTTTAGTTGTTGCAGATTTTCTCTTTGGAGCGGCTCTACGTTTTGGTGCGGCCTTTCTCTTTGGAGCTGCTTTTCTTTTTGCTGCTGCTTTTCGTTTAGGATCTGCTTTTCTCTTTGGTGCTGCTGATACTGCATTTTTCCTTCGAGTTGCTGCTGCTTTTCTTTTACGACTTGCTGCGGCTTTTAATGCTGTAGCTGCTGCTAAATCTGCATTCCTCTTCCGAGTTCTTACTGCTTTTTTAGCTGCTTCGGCTCTTTTGGCTTTAGATACTACCATGACTTTTTTCAAAAATCATCGGTGTTATATGGTAAAAGTCACACATTACTACGCTTAATATCGAAAAATTTGACACGTTTTTTGATTTTTTAAAATTTACGATCAACAATTTGTAAGACAAACGACAGCTGTATCACTAGTTGATTGATCTTTTTGTGGACGAATAATTATTTTGTATTGTTTTTCTTCATCGTATGGAATATCAAACTGTGTAGTTCTCTGAATTGGGTTGTTTGGTTCTAGTGCTTCTAAATACAAATCAATGGCGGAAAATTTCCCAAACACTGCTTCGTGTTTTTGTTCTTTTTCATCAACTATGTAAAATTGCCCTCCTGAAATTACTGTTTTTTCACTACTGATGTTTTTTGCAGTAATTCCAATCATTACAAACGTGTTTTCAGGTACATTTTCCTTGTTTCCATTATGTGTACCTTCAAATGTTATGATGTATTCTACAGGCCCTACATTTACTGCATTCCCTACACTTGATTCAATGTAGTTTGTTTCATATTGCATGTATGTAATTAGTGCAAATCCCATTGAAGCTATAATTACACCTATTACTATTACAATGCCAAGTCCTGCCATACATAATTACAATTATTTTGGTATATAGTTGAAACGACCCTTTTTTTGTGTCTAATTTGTCATTAAAACCTCCTAGTATTTTGGTAAAATATGTAGCAACTTGTAATTATTGATCCTCACGATAATTTCTATGAAAAAACCATCTTATTCATTGCATCAATCTTGGATAGATGTATTGCAAAAAATAACGGTAATGTTGGTTGGCTTCCAGTAAACGGCTCTTCTGGATATGATAATTTTTACAAATCTATTGACACAGTAATTATGGGTAAAACTACATACAATCCGGTACTGATATTTGGAGCATATCAGTATCAGTATAAGAAATCATACGTGTTTACTCGAAATAGTGATCATAAAAAATATGGAACTTGCCCAATTTGCAAATAATGTCGAAAAATTGATAAAAACATTCTTTCTAATCCTGGAATGAATATTTGGTTGTTCAAAACTGATTTCTAATTTTATAATC
>JAPFBP010000072.1 GCA_029250275.1 Candidatus Nitrosopumilus sp.
AAAAGACCTCTTTTGGACGATATTCACCAAACACTTCTCGTAAAGTATTACTGATTTCACCAGTTGTAGCAAATGCTTTAGCTGCTGTTACAATGTAAGGCATAAGATTTTCTTTAGTATCAGCTGCACTTTGCATTGCAGATAATGCTTTTTCTAATTTTTTTGAGTCTCTTTCTGCACGTAATTTTTTGAGTGCTTTCTTTTGTTGAACTTCAATTCTACCATCAACTCTTAATAATTCTGGTTGGTCTTCATTTTCAGCGTATTTGTTTACACCAACAATAATTCGTTCACCATCATCAGTTTCTTTTTTGAGACGATATGCATTTGCTCTAATTTCAGATTGGAAGAATCCTTTTTCAATTGCTTTAACAGAACCACCCATTTTTTGAATTTTTTTGAGATATTTCCACACACCATCTTCAATTTGGTCAGATAGTTCTTCAAGATAGTATGAGCCTGCAAGGGGATCTGCAGTCTTTGTGATGCCACTCTCATGTGCTACAATTTGCTGAGTTCTAAGTGCAATTTTTGCAGATTCTTCTGTTGGAAGAGCAAGGGCTTCATCTCTAGAATTTGTGTGTAATGATTGCGTACCGCCAGCAACTGCAGCCATGGTCTGTATTGCAACACGAATAATGTTGTTGTTTGGCTGTTGTGCAGTTAATGATTCACCACTAGTTTGAGTATGAAATTTTAATTGTAATGAACGAGGGTTTTTTGCATGGAACATTTCTTTGAGAATTTTTGCATAAACTTTTCTAGCAACCCTAAACTTTGCAACTTCTTCAAAAAATTCTATAGTGCAACAAAAGAAAAATGACAAACGAGGTGCAAAGTCATCAATTTTTAATCCCTTATCGATACAAGTTTGAATGTATGCAATAGCATTGGCCAAAGTAAATGCAACTTCTTGTGTTGCAGTACAACCAGCTTCTCTCATATGATAACCTGAAATAGATACAGGATACCAAGAAGGAACTTTTTCTGCACAGTATTCTATCATGTCACCAATTAATCGCATAGATGGTTGTGGTGGATAGATGTAGGTATTTCTTGCAATGTATTCTTTGAGAATATCATTTTGAGTGGTTCCACGAAGTTCATGACTTTTGAAGCCTTGAGCTTCACCAACTGCAATGTAATATGCCAATAAGGTAGATGCTGTAGAATTAATTGTCATTGAAGAGCTAACTTTACCTAATGGGATTCCATCAAATGCAGTCATCATATCTTTAATTGAGGTAATAGATACACCAACTTTTCCAACTTCACCTTCAGATTGTGGAGAATCAGAATCATATCCTATCTGTGTTGGCAAGTCAAATGCCATACTGAGGCCAGTTTGGCCTTTATCAAGCATGAATTTGAATCGCTCATTAGTTAATTTTGCATCGCCAAATCCAGAATATTGTCTCATAGTCCAAAATCTTTCACGGAACATTTCAGGATGGATTCCTCTAGTGAAAGGAAATGTTCCTGCATCTTCAGTAGGTCTCTTTTTTGAAGATTTTTGATAAATTCGTTTTACTAAAAAAGTAGAATCAGTTAAAATTTTCTTTTCAGTCATTTTAGGTTTTGTAGATTTTTTTGCAGTCATATAATCACTTTATCAAAGATTTCGTAATTTTCTCTGCAGCTAAGAAAGGATCAATATCTTTAGACTGTAATTTTTTAAGATATTTTGAAAACGTTTTATCAGAAACTAGCATGTCATCAATCTTTTCTTTAATGTTGTTTAAAACAATATCTCTTAGTTCGACTTCAAGTCGTTCTCTGTACTTTGCATCCTTGAATTTCTGTTTAGATTTCATCATATCGTTTAGGGTTTTAGCAAATACAGCGATACCAGAATTCTTTTTCACAGATGTCTTGAGAATCACAGGATTTCTTTCAGAATCTCCAATGAAATCACGAACAGCATCAAATAATTGATTTGAACCACTAAGGTCACTTTTGTTAACAATGTAGATATCTCCAATCTCAGTTAACCCAGCTTTGATAGTTTGAATACTATCCCCAGTGTTTGGATTGAAAACAACAACTATAATATCAGCAATATTTGAAATTTCTACTTCAGTTTGTCCAGCTCCAACACTTTCAATAATTATTGGATTAAATCCAGCATACTCTAAAACACGAATACTATTACGTAATGAACGAGAAACTGCGCCAGTTGCACCTCTAGATGCAATACTTCGAATATATGTTCCAGAATCAGTTAATTCACTCATTCTAACTCTATCACCCAAAATGGCACCACCTGTAACGTGACTAGTAGGATCAACTGCCAACACAGCAGGTTTTGTACCCAATTTTTTCATAGCCATTGTAGTCTTGTTAATCAAAGAACTTTTACCGGCTCCGGCAGGACCAGTAATTCCAATAATTATAGAATTCCCACTAGACTTGAAAATTTTTTTTAATAATTTTTTTGATTCTGTTTGATCATTTTCAACAATACTAATTGCTTTTGCAATTGCTCCACGTTTTCCTTTTTTTAAATCAGTAATCAAATCCAAGATACTACAAGTTTTCAGAGGTGCAATAAAATCTTGTGTAAATTTATTTTTTTAACAGATAATAGACACGTGTCATCGGCTAACTGATCCACCCGATTACCTTATAGATTTAACTAAACTTTAGATAATGCTAACTATCTTAACTTTGAATGGTGCATATAATTTAGATTCAATCTTGTTTTCTTTTATCATGAATTATCTATAAAATATGCAGATTCAAGATGAAATCAGCATATATGCCAGATGGCTATCAGAACTACAAGTGTTAGTTTTTACATTGTAAAGGCAATTGAATCGATCCAAAAAATAGAAAATCTCAGATATGAATTAATTTAATGGAGACAATTTTAGAATCAAATAATAGGGATGTGATGAATTTACCAACAAAACAAATGATGGAAGCAGTTCACAATATAGGAATTGTCAGGGTTGAAGTAGTAATCAAAATAGATTCAAGAAGAGATAAACATCTCAAAATAAAAGAAAAATTAGATTCTATTAAAAACAAACAAGTTAGAATTTTTTTAGAACATCAAAGTGAGTGCTTCTCTGAACTGGAACACGTCCAATTTCTTTAACCATTGTTGCAAGTTCTTCAACAGAGGAGGATGTTGTTTTT
>JAPFBP010000073.1 GCA_029250275.1 Candidatus Nitrosopumilus sp.
TTTTGATTTCTTTGTAGACTCTTCTCTTTTTTTAATGTCTTTTGGATTGAATGATGCTAATACTGACAATACTTTATGGTTGTCTCTATATTCTACTGGAATATCGTCTTTCACAACTTCTGATGCTTTACCAAGATACTTTACAATCTCTTGTTTGGATGTACTTTTCTTTGAATCCCAGACACTTTTCACTAGGTAAAGATATTGATCCGATTTTACCTTCTTGGCTCTAATGTATACCATTATTATTTTTTATAAAAATACTATTTAATTGGTGCTAATTTGAATTTATAGTGCTAATTTAGGCTCTTTTTGTAAATTTTTTAAGGCTATTTCTAAAAATATATTTAATATTTACCACTAGTTCTATTAATTATCACCAGTTAAATAATCTAAGTCAAAAATTATGCTGTGAAAAAACCTCTATCTATAACGAAAGACGAGAAAACAGGTTTTAAAATCAATCAAAAATTAATTCAACTTTCTCTTATTACCTTAGCAATAATTGGAACTTCATATTATTGGCTAGATGATAGGCCAGAAGTTTATCAAACTCTTTGGCTTACTACTGCTGCTGTATGGTATGTCATCATTTCCATGTCAATACTTCTAATTCTTAATAAAACACGTTTAGGATATTTTATGGCAGGCATTTTATCTTGGATAACTTTGGCATTTTTGTTAGTTGATAATTTTCATGTCGTATTTGATACTTCGTTGATTGCATCTCAGCCAAGTGAACTGATGACAATTAGAAATTTTATAGGCATATTATTTGCATCTATAACTGTAGTTACTTCACATAATTTGTTCCACAAGATAAGATTAAGTATTGAATCAGAATAATCTCGGATTCTAAACTGAACTGTGATCAATAACTAAATACTAGATTTATATAAAAAATAAATTAAATTCCACGCTAATTTACCTGTTAACTTGCAAACTAAATATCTATTTTTATTTTTAATTTCTGATTTATCCTCTCAATTACTTTGGATATCACTTTTGGACTATATGAGAAGAAACCTTTGTACTGTTCATCCCCCATGTTTTCTGCGACAAGTCCAAATGGACCTTTTGGACCGCGGGTAAGTACAATCCACATATCTGAAATATTTGTACCATCACAACTAACTACTTCTGTAGATGCTGGAGGCTGTGGTGCGAGAAGAGGATTGTTGAAATTTCCAATTATCCATGATTTGGGAATTTTTTGAAGAATTTCTGTATAATGGTCTTTGACATACTTGTATCTCTCACCTGTCTCAAATGTTGCCAGTAGTGGCGCATTATTTTTTACGGCATAGTTTTCAAGTAAAATACTTAATCGATATAGCTCTTTTTTTCCTTCTTTGAAATTTACATATCCTGCATCCATGTATTCAGTTAATGTCCATAAGATGTTATGATCCGATAAATCTGTTAATTTTGCATCTACAAGTCCTGAAAAATTTGACCAAATTTCTTGTATGAAACTGGTGTATTGTTGACTCATATGATTTTGTTGTCTTTTTGATATTTAAGTAGTGATAAATAAATTAACTAGTGTTAATTATTACTGTTGTACTATTGAATCGTTAATTTGGTACCAAGTGTTTTACCCATAACATTTAGAACATGTCTTGTGACATTTGGATTAAGAGTGAAAAACCCTCTAAATTTTCCATCACCGAATTCTTCTGTAATGAGGCCAAATGGACCATAGGGACCTCTAGTAATTACACTCCAAACGTTTGCCAAATTTGTGTCACGACAATTTAGTAACTCTATGTTCAAAGGGGTTTTAATTGTAATTTTGCCAAAATCAGCAACTATCCATATTTTTGGTATTTGTTTGATCATATCCTGATATCTATTTTCAACAAATTTGTATCTGGCAATTTTTTCAAAAGTTGAAAGAAGAGGTTGATTATTTTCTTGAGCATACTGTTCAACTAATTTACTAAGATGATAGAGTGGTTTTCTCTCTGCAACAAAATTATGGTATCCTGCATCAATAAATTTCTCTAATTTCCAGATTGGAAGTTTATCGTTATCTAAATTATGCCATTCAGATAATTGTGGAAATTCTTCCCAGACTTCACCTACAAAACCAGTATACGGTGATTTCATACTAATCTTTTTTCAAAATTAAATATAAGGACATCTTTTTTAATTTTCTAGTGCTAACTATAATGTGTAATTCCAATTCCTTTTATTCAACAAAGTAAAAAATGTACTATTATGAGCAGATATGAAAAGCTTCTAAATATGCTGATGGATTTTGATGGATCCGTAGAATTTGCTGCTATTAGTGATACTACTGGTGAAATTTTATGGAATAGTTCTAGATCTAATCTAAAACTTACAGTTCCACTTGCAGAGACAAAAAAAATCCTAAAGCGTGAATCTGGTGACTGGGTTGATAGATGTAAGGCTGAAGATAGACTTGGTTTGGGAAGAGCCCTGTATCACATAACATCATTTCAAAAAATAAAACAAATTACCATTCCTGTTGATGCATTTCATTTGCTGTACATTGTTGTCAATAATGAACCAATGACAAAAAGTAAAACAAAAAGTTATGGTAGACTAGTTGAAATGGGAAAGATAATGTCTATTGTAGATTTTGTTAATACTTTTGAGTGAAATTTTTTAGATAAATTGGCACTAGAAAATAAATTTAAGATTCTTTATTAGCAAAATTATAAAATTCAATTTATGGAGAAATATGAAAAGCTTCTAAATATGTTAATGGATTTCAATGATTCAATTAGATTTGCTGCTGTATGTAATACAAATGGTGACATTGTTTGGAATAGTCAAAGGGAAGGGATAAAAAATATTGTTCCTCTAGATGAAACAAAACAAACTATTATGAGAGCAATTGAGGCATGGGCTCAAAATTCTACTCTTGAAAATCATGTTGGTTCTGGTTTGTATTCAATTGCATCTTATGAAAAAATTAAAAGAATCACTGTTCCTCTTGCTGACGGAAATCTCCTTTTCATAAGTGTAAATAATCCTCAGACAAAAAATCTTAAAACTAAAAGTTATGGACAGATGGTAGATATGGGAAAGATTTTATCTATTGTTGATTTTGTTAAATCTCAAAAATAACCTAACTTTCCTCCCTGATCTACCTTTTGTGTATTATATTAT
>JAPFBP010000003.1 GCA_029250275.1 Candidatus Nitrosopumilus sp.
ACAGTCTATATCCTTTTCATTGTAAATCATTGATGTATAACATTAAAATTGATAAAAAAATAGACTAAATTATAATCTATTAAATTTAAAAATATGAAATATTTTCATATATATCACAAATAATTATAATATATTGCAAAATATATGTTAGTTTTAAAACTCTTACTTTATATTTCGAATTAACATAATGTTATACATGGCACAAATGCCCGCATTAATCCCAAAAGAAGTTGAGATCCAGAGACTAAAGAAAGTCTGGCTCATCGTTATTGCTATGGGTTCTACTGCAGCATCAGTCGAAGTCGATAACTTTGTTGATGGTTCTTTACATCAAACCTCTATCAGAGATAGTGCATTTACACCAGCACACTGGTGGCTATACTCCCACTTCATCACATTACCACTTGGATGGGGAGCAGCAGCAATCTATGATAGAAAAATTCCAGTTCTTAGAGGCCCAAATAATTCAATGAACACTGGATTGAAGATGACCATTCTTGGTTACCTTGCAACCATGTTTACAATTGGTATCAATGAGATGTGGCATTTCTGGTTTGTAGAAGAAATATTTTCGGTTCCAAACCATTGGATGTTTAACATGGGAGTCGTAGTGGCTTTCATGGGTGCACTAGCATACGTAGTTAGAGTATATGCTCGACTCGTAGAATTAGGTGCAGAAACTCCTGGAGAGAACCCATATGTTGCAGAAATGTACAAGATGGCCTTAGAAGGCAAATTGTACAGCAGAGCTATTCCATAGAAAAAGTGCATTAGCACATTTTTTCTTTTTTATTATTTTTGAAATGAAGTAGATCGTACAAGCTAATCCCCTTTAAGAAAGACTTAAAAGAATCTGAATTGGAATAATTCTAGAATGACTCTTCCTAAAGGATTCGGTTCTGGCGGCGCTAGTGGATCATCAAGTGCTGATGTAGAACGAATGATTGGTAGACGCGTTGAAAATATGACTGGTATGATCACAATATCATTCTGGGCAGCAATATTGGCAACTTTTGGTGGTACTGCAGCAGGATATTTCTATTATCCATGGGCATATCCAACAGCAAGTGGACACTTTGCATTCATCGTACTTACAATCATTATCACAATAGGTTACATCTTCTGTGTTAAAGTCATGGAAGAAGGTTCCAACAAAAACAGTAATGGTATAGTTCTTGCTAGTGTTATAGGCGCAACTGTATTTTGCTTGTATGTATCTCTATACGTTGGTTGGTAATCTGAAGAAAACCCTTCAATACACTTCTTTTTCATTTTAATTTTTAAAAATTATATTCTAATGTATTTTATTATTATTTTAATCAAATCAAAAATAACGATCTTCATCACACCCTAAAATTTTATATAGTGACCATTTCTTCACCTTCTTATGGTCTGGTTAAGACGATGTACCCACTACTTATTCATAGTAGTAGTTGCAGTTAACTCAACATTGTTAACAATTAATGCAGGAGACTATATCTTCTACACTGACTGGGCTTGGACTTCGTTCACGGTATTTTCAATATCGCAAACGTTGATGCTAATTGTAGGTGCTACATACTATCTTACATTTACAGGCGTTCCAGGCACAGCGACGTACTACGCTCTAATTATGACAGTATACACATGGATAGCAAAAGGCGCATGGTTTGCACTTGGTTATCCGTATGACTTCATTGTAACTCCAGTTTGGCTTCCATCAGCAATGCTGTTGGACTTGGTCTACTGGGCAACAAAGAAGAACAAGCATTCCTTGATACTGTTTGGCGGCGTACTGGTAGGAATGTCAATACCATTATTCAACATGGTAAACCTGATAACGGTAGCAGACCCACTAGAAACGGCATTCAAATATCCAAGACCAACATTGCCACCATACATGACACCGATAGAACCGCAAGTAGGCAAATTCTATAACAGCCCAGTTGCGCTAGGTGCAGGTGCAGGTGCAGTATTGGCATGTACATTTGCAGCTTTAGGTTGTAAATTGAACACTTGGACATACAGATGGATGGCCGCTTGGTCAAAGTGGGACTAAATACTCCAACCTTTTCCTTTTCATTTTATTATCTATCTTTTAGAGTACTCTCTACACTTCAAAAAATTTGATTAAAAAATACCACACAGCTTGTGATCTTTTATTGTCTATTTTGACAATATGTAATATTGTGATTATGATATGTGAAACAACAATACAGTCAGATTCTAACTATTCCAAAACCATTTGTAAAATGGGCTGGTGGAAAACGACAACTAATTCCTATTCTAAATGAAAATTTGCCTAAATCTTTTGGCACTTATTTTGAACCATTCTTGGGAGGCGGTGCATTATTTTTCCATATGTTAACTGAACGTAATTGTCAGAAATGTAGTATCTCTGATCTTAACTCTGATCTTGTTTTATCATATACTACTATTCGAGATAGAGTAGACAGCCTTATCACATCACTAAAAAATCATGAAAAAAATTATCAAAAAGATTTCAAATCATACTATTACTCAATAAGAGCAAGTACTCCTAGAAGCCAAATTGAGAAAACTTCTCGATTAATCTTTTTGAATAGAACATGTTTCAATGGATTATACCGAGTCAATAGCAAAGGAAAATTCAATGTTCCATTGGGTAAATACACAAATCCAAATATTGTAAATGAGGACAACCTTCATTCAGTAAGTCATATCCTACAATCAAGTAAAGTCAATATCCAATGCAGGGATTTTGAGGCAGTACTCAGAGATGCCAAAAAAGGTGATCTAGTATACTTTGATCCTCCGTATCAACCAGTTAGTGATACTGCTAATTTTACCAGTTACACAAACAAGGCTTTTACTTTTGATGATCTCAGTAGATTGGTAGAACTTTGTATGGATTTAGATTCAAAGGGATGCAATGTACTTTTGTCAAATTCTAATTCCAAAGAAGTCGCAGATATGTTCTCAATAAAACCTTGGAAAATAACTAAAATTCAGGCAAACCGTTCAATTAATTCCAACTCTAAAAAGAGAACTGGTCACTTTGAATTATTGATTAAAAATTATTAGGAGCTTCGAACGGGATCTGAACCCGTGACCTTTACATTACCAATGTAACGCTCTACCAGACTGAGCTACCGAAGCACAAATTCACCCTGTAGAAAATCCTTATAATTCTTGATTCTGGGCAAATTCACTCTAAACTGTTAAATTTCGCTCAGATTTTTATCCTTTTGGAGGAGTAATCAAGCCTGGCCAACGATGTAGGACTTAAGATCCTATCTTTCAGGAGTTCGTGGGTTCGAATCCCACCTCCTCCACTTATCTTGGATTTTTGATTCCTTTAGAGTTTAGAACTTCATAAACATCTGGTAATGAGAATACAAATCCAACATGGACACAATCTTTCTCATCACAGAGTTGACAAAATAATTCACCTTTTTGAATTGCAACTTCTGCAATTCTATTTTTGATATTATCTTTAAGAATAACACGGTCATCATCAACTGAAATTTTTTCTATCTTTGGAGCATATCTTGCAAAGGTCTTGTCCTTTTGCATCGTCTCCTCTAACATGTAAGTTACATAACCGGCAAAACTGTTGACTCCTTTCATTGTTAGGTCGTCTTTACTCTTTTGATAAACGTCATGGAATTTATCATAAACAGTTTCTGAAACAGTGATTGATTTGAATCCGGCTTTTGGCAATTTACTTTTCCTTACCGTATAATAAAGTACTCAAGTATATAATGTTTTATTATAAATTTCACCTCGATTTTCTAGATGAAAATTAGTCTTTATAGAATACTGTGACCCAAGAGCATTATGGGAAAAGGCTATTCTGTTGAGGAGATAAGAGAAAAATTAATTTTAATTTTAGATGACTATGTTTCTGGAATGTCAGGTGTTGAGATTTCTAAAAAAATTGACATCAATAGAATAACAATGTCAAAGTATCTCAAAGTTTTTGCAGCAGAAGGATTACTCCGACAAAAAAATATTGGAAATGTTACTTTATGGTTTTTAGAACCTGGACAAGAATCATTCCACTTCCCTGATGATTATTTCAAAATATTTCCTCGATATCTTGAATATTTAGTCAAAGGTACTGAAGATCAAATTTACTCTCTAATTCGTAATTGTTTACATTCTGGAGGTACAGTGAATCGATTGGTTCTGGAAGTAATTTTCCCCTCTATTGATCATGTACAAAATCTGTATGATGATGGAAAAATTGGAGCATCCGAACAAAATCTTCTAATGACTACTATTTCAAAATCTCTTCAAATCTTTAATCAACTTCAAGTTGTATCTGATCCAAAAAAGAATATAATTGTCATGGCATCTGATGCACAAAGCCGATTATATTCAGAAGCAGCTTCAGCAGTTTACCATTCTGGTGGATGGAAGGTTTCTCATTTGGGGGATATGTCATCGGCAATCAATGTATTGTTTGATCTTGATTTTCAAAAATTAATAGGAAAAATATGGAAACAAAAACCTGGAATTTTAGTAATTGTAATATTTTCCAAAACTGATGAAGGTCTAAACTTTTTTGCAGATTCTATTAATCCTATAAAAGAAAAATTTGGAAAACATATGAAATTGATACTTTGTGGAAAAGTATCTAAAAAAACTAAAATGAATTCTGATTTGACATCTGAAAAAATTGGAGATATTTTACAATGGTCTCAAACTATCTCTCAAAATTTAAAATAATAAAAAATGGGCCCGATGTGATTCGAACACATGACCTTTCGATTATCAGTCGAACGCTCCAGCCAAGCTGAGCTACGAGCCCACGAACAAATCTCTAGGCTAGACTCATTTAAGTTTAATTTTCCTTCCACTTGATTGAGCAGCCAATTGAAGGGTCAAAGTCTTTTTCAATTTTCTCTCCAGCTAACAATTTCTCCATATTGACAATCATTGTTTTTTCAGTTACTTTATCATCTGGTTTCATGGCATTGTCTATTTTTCCATGAAAAACTAACTGTTTTTGTGCATTAAATAAGAAAGGATCTGGAGTACACATTGCACCATATTTCTTAGCAATCTCTTGTGTTTCATCTACTAGATAATCAAATTCAAATCCTTTCTCTTTGGCAGTCTGTTTCATAGCATCAAAACTGTCTTCTGGATAATCCGTAGAATCATTGCTGTTAATCCCAATAATTGCTATGTCCATTCCACATTTTTCATATAGTTCATTGAGAGCATCTACTTTTGCTTTAACATATGGACAATGATTACACATGAAAATTACTAAAATTCCTTTGTAACTGGAATAATCATTTATTGAATGTATTTTATCATCAATTCCCATTAATTCAAAATCCGGTGCGATATCTCCTGTTTTTAGTTTAATTTGTGATTCTAAAAGTACCATATTGGAATTATTGTGATTTTAAATAAAATTCTTACCGAGAAGACAACAATTAAAATCCACACTTTATTCATTCTTCTTGTGGGCCGGTAGTATAGCCTGGTAGTATACCCGCCTTGCACGCGGGGGGTCACGGATTCGAATTCCGTCCGGTCCACTTTCTAACCTCTACGATCTATACTGAAATTCAAACTTCAAGATGGATTTAAATAGGATTAGTTTCCGTTTTTTAATATGGCAAGTACAGCAGACGCATGGCCGGTATTCATACCACTTATTGTTGGTTTACTTCCAGGTTTAATTTACTGGATAGCAATTACCGCAAAGAAAAAATAAGTTTTATATAATTTTAATTTCTTTTTATTAATTCAACAGTGTAAACTGGGTTTAACGTTGTTACCTTTCTTGTTCACTATTTGATATGTTACACGAAATTAATCTCTTTGAATAAGAAAAATTATGATAAAAGTAGTTCTATGTACATTTTTGATATTATTACTCATTCCATTTAGTCAAGGCTTTTCTCAAGTAACTGACAATCCCTCTACACTTAGTGTATCTTTAAAAAATAAATCTCCTTTTGTTTATCAAGATTCAGAAGGTTACACGGTTGTAGTAGGGATAGTTGAAAATAACAATTCTCTAACTCCTGTATCTAATATCAAAATTCAAGTATATTTCTTTGATGATCTAACTCCTAATCCTTTGGAAGTTGTACAAGGAACTACCATACTTGAAGTAATTGCACCCAATGGAAAATCTCCATATTCCATTCGCTCTCAAACTCCAAATCTAGACATTACTCAGGCCTCTGTATTATTATTGGGATTTGATTCTTCCGTAGAAAAACAAAAAGGACTTGTCGTATATTCGACTGATGTTTTTTTGGATACTTCTTTTAGATTTTTAGGAGTTTTACAAAATGGAGGAGCTCCGAGTTCTAATACTAACGTCTATCTTGCATTTTATGATGGCTTTGAACCTCCTCGAATTCTTAGTGTATCCACAATAGAACTGGGTAATGTAGATCTAAACACTAATGTCTCCTTTGAGTTAGATGAAGTAATTAATTCTAAAGCAGTAGGATTTTTCTTATTTGCAGAATCCAGTGTTTTCATTTCTAATTTTGTTGATATACAAATTCCAGCATCTCAAATTCCTGAGAAACTCATAACTATTTCAAATGTATCTGTAGAAGATTCTGATGGAAATAAATTATCTGAACTAAGTGTTGGTTCTCCAGTTTATATAAAGAGTAAAACATGGATTCAATTTGCAGCAGATCAAGAATCAGATGAAATTGCATATTCTTACTATGTTCAGGTAAAGAAGATGAAAGATAATGAATTACCTTATGTTGAATATATTGGAAAATATGATGGACGGTTTATTGGAACAGGACAAGAAACTCAAACTATAGATTGGATTCCAGAAAAAACTGGATTATATTTTATTGAGACTTTTGTTTGGGATAGAAATAATATTCCAATTGCTGAGCAAGGTCCATTTGTTCTAGTAATTGTAAACTAATATTTCAATCATTAATTCTATTTTCTACTCACCGTTTAAATGCAGAAAGGAATGTACCATGTTGATTATGAATTCAAAGAAAATTTTCATTATTTCTATAATTTCATTGGTACTTGTATTTTCTTCAGAACCATCAGTTTTGGGTTATGGTGGGCCACCTGAACAAAGCAGTGCTAACAATTACACTGTGGAGATAATTTCTGATGATATCTCATATGCACTTGGGGAATCTGTAATATTTTCTGGTAGTGTAAACAAGTATGACGAAGAGAGAAATTTACGAATTTCAATTTTCAGTACTGGAAATAATTTAGTTCTCTCTCAAATAACTTCAGTAGGGGTTGATGGTACATTCTCACATAATGTAATACTGGATGAAAAATTCAGTGATGGGACATTTAAAGTCAAAGCTCAATATGGAAATTCAAAGACAACTATCACAATCATTTCATTTGAAGTGATTTCTAGTGACACTACATCCGTTTCTCAAAATAACAAAATTCCTGATTGGATTAAGAACAACGCTGGATGGTGGGCAGATGGACAAATTGATGATAATTCATTTGTTGAAGGCATTCAATTCTTAATCAAAGAAGGATTCATGAAAATTCCAATCACTGAGCAAGGTTCAGTTTCTCAAAATAACAAAATTCCTGATTGGATTAAGAACAACGCTGGATGGTGGGCAGATGGACAAATTGATGATAATTCATTTGTTGAAGGCATTCAATTCTTAATCAAAGAAGGATTCATGAAATTATCAAAATAAAGCAAAATTTCTAAATAATTTAGACCTAAAAGATACAACAAAACTAGTAGATTTATTTTCAAATAATACTATCGATTTACATGTCTAAATTTTCTCTTGTAGCAACGGGTGGAACTTTTGATATTATCCATAGAGGTCATTTTACTTTACTATCAAATGCATTTGATATTGCTGATAAAGTAATCATAGGAATTACAAGTGATGAATTTGCTACCAAAAAAGGTAAAATTCTTACCAACAAATACGATCAACGTTTTAAAAATTTAACCTCTATTATTTCAAAAGAATTCCCTAATGCTTCTTTTGAAATTAGTAAATTGGAAAATGATTTTGGACCTGCTGTTCTAGAAAAAGGAGTTGAAGCACTAGTTGTTAGCGATGAAACAAGTAATCAAGGAACTATCCTTAATGAATTAAGATCAAAAAAGAATCTTCCACCTGTTCAAGTTGTTACTGTTCCAATGTTTTTAGCAAAAGACGGAACGAGAATATCAACGACTAGAATTAAAAATTCTGAAATTGATATTGATGGAAACTTGCTATCAATTGACAAGTAGCTTATCGAACTTTGAGTAATTGGAATAAAACAAAATTTTTGGATTGAGCCTCATGGCAATCATTAATCATATGATGAAAAAAATTGATACTGATGTAGCAAATCTCAAACAGGGATTACATCCTCAAAATCTTTCATATTGGTATGATAAAATTATTAAAGAAACTATTGAAATGGCTCCCCCATGGCTTCAGGATAAAATCAAAGTTCATCAAGATCCTGTTCTCCCAATGAAATTTAATTTAGATATTTCAAAACGTGCTGTAAGATATTTCATGATTGTAGTTGACAATAATTTGGATGATATGCAATATTCTACAAAACTCTATTTTCTTAAAGTGCAAGAAATAATGTCAACTGAAATGGATAAATCTTTAGTTTAGATGGTTTTTTTAATTCTAGGCATAAATTCAAGCTCTAAGTATCTATAACCTATAGATCTAATTTTCTATAATATGGATCTCTACAAATCAAAATATTCTGATGGAAAAACAGATGGAAGAAATTCTAGACGAGAAAATAATACATCTCGCTCTTTTAGAAATTCTGGAGATAATAGAGGTTCAAGATTTTCACGAGATGACAGTAGAAATGAATCTACAACTGTAACTTGTTCTGATTGTGGTACTGAATGTACAGTTCCATTTGTTCCAAGATCTAACAAACCTGTTTACTGTAGTGATTGTTTTAGAAAAAACAAACCAGAAGATTCAGGAAATGATAGATATTCCAGAGATGATAGAAATTCCAGAGATAATAGAAATTCTGGAGATAATAGAGGTTCAAGATTTTCACGAGATGACAGTAGAAATGAATCTACAACTGTAACTTGTTCTGATTGTGGTACTGAATGTACAGTTCCATTTGTTCCAAGATTTAACAAACCTGTTTACTGTAGTGATTGTTTTAGAAAAAACAAACCAGAAGATTCAGGAAATGATAGATATTCCAGAGATGATAGAAATTCCAGAGATAATAGAAATTCTGGAGATAATAGAGGTTCAAGATTTTCACGAGATGACAGTAGAAATGAATCTACAACTGTAACTTGTTCTGATTGTGGTACTGAATGTACAGTTCCATTTGTTCCAAGATTTAACAAACCTGTTTACTGTAGTGATTGTTTTAGAAAAAACAAACCAGAAGATTCAGGAAATGATAGATATTCTAGAGATGATAGAAATTCTGGAGATAATAGAGGTTCGCGATCATCTTCTAGATCAGAATCTAGTAGAGATAATTCTAGATCTAGAAAACCACGAAATGATAAATTTTTGAGAAAACGAGAGAGCTTCTATTCTAATGGTTCAGATAAATTTTATGAAACTATCAAAGAAAAATTATATGAAATCTTGGGTGGAAAAATTTGTTCTAATTGCGGTTTTAGTGATGAAAGAGCCGTAGGAATTAGTCCAATATCTGAAAATGTTACTTCTGATAATTCTGGACGTGGAGGTGATGCTGCATCTTGGGGAAAATATATCTCATCACCAGATCTTGCTAGAGAAGAATTAAAGGTATTTTGTTTAAATTGTAATGAAATTCGAGAACCTGTTCCATCAAAACGATCTGAAGACAGATCAAGTTCAAAAAAGAGCAAACACTTTCCTAGATGATTAGTAGAATCATCTATGAGAATTAGTTAACACTTTAATTATAATTCTTTTAATATTAATTCATGAATGGTGATTTCAAAGCATTAGGAATTTCTCTAATTGTTGTTGTTGGAATTGTAACGGCATATGCTGTATTTGGTTTATAAAATCATTCTTTGACTATTTCTACAATATCTTCAATAATTCTAGTTGAAATTAACGTGTGTTCTTTATCTAAGACCGATTGTATAAAATCTACAAATCTTTCTACATTTGCTTCATCTTTGAATACAATACTATGAGCAGATTTATCTTTTAATGAAATTACTAATTCATTTTTAACAATATTTAAAATTCTTCTAATGTATGTCTCTTTACCATCTTTTATGAAAATAAAACTAGATAGTTTTTGAGCCTCGTATTTATCATCACATGCTATAGTTATTTTCATTTATCCTCAAAAAGAAATTGTTCTATCTGGTTTTTTGCTTTTTCTCTATTTTCTTGATGAACTGCAAGAAATGAATTAATTTTTTCAATTAAAATTGCTTTTAGTTCGCCTGAAAGTAATTTGCCTGATTTATAATCTTCATAAATTATTTTTAATTTAGCATCATCTGGTTCAAAAAATATTCTTAGATATTGATAGGATACATCGATATCTGGGTTTCCACCAAGTTTTCTATGTTGTTCAATATCTGGTTGTCCTCCTGAAAATGCATGCTTGTTAATTTTATTTTTTACTTCACTTGGTGAATCTGTTGTGTAAATCGTACCTTTCTCATTTGATGCTGACATTTTTCCTCCTGGACCTTCTAAACTTGGAATCATAATATTATGAATTAAAGCTGGTTTTTGTTTTCCAATTTTTGGTGCAATATCTCTTGTTAATCTAAAGTGAGGATCTTGATCAACTCCTAATGGAATTAACACTGGTTTGTCTTCAATAAAACATGGGGCTGATTGTAATGATGTATAAAATATCATTCCAATGTTTGTTTCATTTGTGAAACCAAATGTTGCTTTTGTATTAGAAAAATTAATTTTTTTTGCTACTTCAGCTGCAATTGGATATAACGTTTGAATATTTTTTGTATTGATAATAATTTTTGTTTTTTCTGGGTTGAAACCTAATGCGATAAAATCTAATGCATTCTCATATGCAAATTTCTTTGTTTCTTCTAAAGTTAGATTAGGTTTTGAATAAAATTTCTCATCATCAGTAAGTTGAAAATACATGTTAACATCAAATTTATCTTGTAACCATTTTGCAAACATCCATGGTACTAAATGTCCAATATGGGTATGACCTGAAGGACCTCTTCCTGTATATAGAAAGAATTTGTTCCCTTTCTCATATTCATCTAGTATTCTAGTCAGTTCTCTATGTGAGAAGAAAATACCTCGTCTGAGCATAAAATGGTCTTCTCCTGTGATTTTTTTGATTCTCTCGAGTAATTCTGAAGAAATTTTTTCAGTTCCAAATTGCTTGATTAATTTATCATAGTCAATATTTCCCTCTACATGCCACGGAGTTACAATAAAGTCATCTGCTGACATCCATCTTGACTTAGGTTAAGGTTTAAAAAGTCTTTTTCGGATTCTTTGCTGTTGTCGCAAGTTTTTCATGAAATTGAAAAAAAAATTATCGCCTCTTTAAGAGACAATCCAAAACAATCTCCTGAGTCATTAGAAAAATCTACACAACTTTCACCTGATCAAATTAGACGAGGAATTGAATGGCTTAAATTAAAAAATTTGGCAATTGTCACTGAATCAAAATCAAGTATTTTGAGTTTAGGGAAAAATGGTGTTGAATCTTTTACAAAAGGATTGCCTGAAAGAAGATTGTTAGATTTACTAAAAACTGGACCAAGAAAATTATCTGATTTACAAAAAGAATTAGGCTTTGTATTTGGACCTTCCATGGGTCTAGCTAGAAAAAATAATTGGGTTGAAGTTTCACTTGATGAAATTTCTATAAAGGATCCTCCTTCAGAACTTCTAGGAGAAAAAACTCTCAAACTTATTGGAAATGAAAAATTATCTAAAGATAAAATTGATGATGATGATTTATCTGGCCTTTTGAAAAGACCTGATTTTATTATTGAGGATGTTATTAAAACAAAAGAAATTTCATTATCAGATTTGGCAAAATCAATTAAACTTTCAGATTCTGTTGGTGGGATTGATGTTGAAGCTAACGTTCCAGAAGTTTTTGTTGCAAGAACTCATCCTCTAAAAGATACTATTGATGAAATTCGTGAGATATTTGTCACACTTGGTTTTTCAGAAATTCTTGGTAATATGACCCAATCAAGCTTTTGGAATTTTGATGCTTTGTTTACTCCACAAGATCATCCTGCAAGAGAATTACAAGATACATTTTATCTAGATAGAATAAATGCTAAAAAAATTGGAACCCCTGAACAAATAAGAAAAGTTTCCGAATCTCATAAAAAGAATTGGCGATATCAGTGGGATATTAATGAAGCAAGAAAAATGGTTCTTAGAACCCACACCACTTGTGTAACAATCAAACATTTAGCTGAAAACAAACCTGATGAGGCACGAATATTCTCTTTAGGTCGTGTATTTAGAAATGAAAAAGTTAGTTACAAACATTTGGTTGAATTTAATCAAATTGAAGGCATCGTTGTTGGAAAAGATGCTTCATTGAGAAATTTAATGGGAATTCAACGAGAGTTTTACAAACGAATTGGAATTACCAAAATTAAATTTTGGCCAACATTTTTTCCCTATACTGAACCATCACTTCAAACTATGGTTTACAATGAAAAATTAGGAAAATGGATTGAATTGTTTGGAATGGGTATTTTTAGACCTGAAGTAACTAAACCCCTTGGTATTACTCAACCTGTTTTAGCTTGGGGTGGCGGTATTGAAAGAATTGCTATGTTAAAGTATGATCTAGGTGATGTAAGAGAGTTTTACAATAATAATCTTGGTTGGTTAAGGAGTGCTATAAAATGCCAGTAATTGAATTATCTTATTCTCGTCTCCAAAAATTAATTGGTAAAGTAACAAAAAAACAAATTTCTGATTCATTACCTTTTCTTGGATTAGATATTGAATCAGAAGATAAAGATCTTATACGGATTGAATATAGCCCAAATAGACCTGATTACTCAACTGATTATGGGATTGCACTTGGCATGCAAGGATTACTTGGGATTAAAACTGGCATGGTAAAACTCAATGTAAAAAAATCTCACAATTATCAAATTTCTGTTAATTCTTCAGTGACAAAGATTAGGCCTTTTGTAACTGGAATTATTGCAAAAAATGGAAAAGTTGATGATAAAACAATCAAGCAATTAATGACCATGCAAGAGGATCTTCATTTTGGAATAGGAAGAAAAAGAAAAAAATCGTCAATTGGAATACATGATTTAGATAAGATTTCGTTTCCACTAGTTTACACTACAACAACTAGAAATCATAAATTCATTCCATTAAACTCTGAAAAAGAGACAACTATCTCAGAAATATTGGTAAACACTGATGTTGGAAAAGATTATGGTTCTATACTTGGTCAATCTTCTCAAGTACCTATAATTTTAGATGATAATGAAAATACAGTATCTTTCCCTCCTATAATTAACGCTGCAGTCACCACAGTTACTACAAAAACTAAAAATCTCTTTGTTGAGGTAACTGGAATTAACAAAGAAGATGCTGAAGATATGCTTGCAGTTGTAGCGACCATTTTACAAAGTGCTGGTTTTATCTTAGAATCAATAAAAATAACAGGTGCAAAAAATTCTTCACCAAAATTAGAACAAAGAAAAATTACTGTTAGTACTTCATTGATCAATCAGATTTTAGGTTTAAATCTTAATTCTTCAAAAATTATCTCATCTTTAAAAAAATCTCGCTTAGATGCAATATCTAAAGGGACAAATATTATTTGTACAATACCTGCATATAGATTTGATATTTTTGGACCTTTAGATTTAGTTGAAGAAGTTGCTTTGGGATACGGAATCCAAAATCTTGAACCTATACTATCTCCTTCTCAAACTATAGGAAAAATAAATCCTGTTTCATTAAAACTAAAATCTCTAGATCAAACAATGATTGGACTTGGATTTCTTGAAGCTTTGAATTCTAGTTTGACTAGTAAACGAGTATTATATGATATGACTAACAGAGATTCAACAAAAATTATTTCTGTACTTGATTCAAAAAGTAGAGAACATACTATTTTACGTGATTCTATTCTTCCAGGTTTATTAGAAAATCTTTCAAAGAATATTCACGAATCGTATCCTCAAAAAATGTTTGAAACTGGAACTGTTTTTGCTACAGAAAACCCAATATCTGAAAAAATTAATTTTTCTGGTATCAGTGCACATAAAGATGCAAATTTCACTGAAATAAAATCAATTATTCAATCTGCATTAAATATTGGATTTGGAATTAAGGTAGAAACGAAAACTGCAACTAATTCTACATTTGAAGATGGTTATTGTGCATCAATTGTTCTAAATAATATTCCAATTGGAATTATTGGAAAAATTGATTCAAAAATTATTGAAAATTATAAGATTCGTGTTCCTGTAGTAGGATTTGAGATATCTTTGTCTGATTCTGTTCTTAAAAATTAAAACTAATTTTTCAAAAACTGCTTTTCATAATTATTCCTTCAATGGTTTTTAGTAGGAGTAATCTTATTACAAATCGCCCAAGAGCAGGCATGCAGACGGATTAGGATGAGTCGATCGTAATGATACCAGTGATTTCTAATTCACCCAGGCGTGCTACATTGTGGGCAACCCCGGTTTCAGAACGCGAGGAGGCGTATGGCTATGACCAATGATTTGGTGCGAGTCAGAACCGGGGAACATCTTTTTTCAAAAACCATTAAACACAGATAAAAATATGAAAAATAAAATGGTGAATTATTGGTTAGCAAAACAAGAACCTAGTGGACCAAGGGGATATAATTTTGAACAGCTCAAAAAAGAAAAAACAACCGTATGGGATGGGGTCCATAATAATTTAGCATTAAAGCATATGCGAGAAATGAAATTAGGCGATCTTGTATTTTTTTATCATACAGGTGATGAACGACAAGCAGTAGGTATTATGCAAATAACTTCAAAACCATATTCAAATCCTAAAGAAGATGTAGAACGATTTATTGTTGTTGATGTAAAATACAAAAAAACATTGAAACGTCCAGTAACTCTTGATGAAATAAAAAAAGAGAAAAAATTCAAAGATTGGGAATTAATAAGAATTTCAAGGTTATCTGTAATGCCTGTGCCAAAGCCAATCTGGGATAGTATTGTAAAGATGTCTCAAAACTAACAATAATCGGTTTATTGATATAGTCGATTTATCTAATTTCTGTATGGCAACAGCTTATGTTTTAATAAACTGTGAATTGGGTTCTGAAGAAGCTATTATAGGGCAACTAAAGGGCTTAGATGGTGTAAAAGAAGTTCATGGAACTTTTGGTGCATATGATATTTTGGCCAAGATTGAATCTGACACTGTTGAAAAACTTAGAGAAACAATTACCTGGAAAATCAGGAAAATTGAAAAGATTCGCTCAACTCTTACCTTGATGGGTATTGAAGGTCAAACATAAACACCTTTTTTTCTTATTATGATTCTACATTTTATTTTTGTAGTACCTGAAGAAGATCGTGAAAAACGACAATTTGAATTTGAATATGTCAAAAAAATGAGCAAGTTTTATCAGGTTTGGTTAAAACAAAAGTTTGGTAAAGATTATGAAATTCAATGTGATGAAATGATCACAACTCCTAGAAGTATTCTTCAACGTCTTGATACCTCTACATTAATACGTGATCATTACCAACGAGGAAAAGACATTTACCATTTTTACCTAACTCATTTCAAACCTTGGTGGACTGATTGTACTTGTGATGGATATCATGCTGAACATTTTGGAATGACATATTGGCAATCTCCAAAAGAATCTGATGATACTTTATTTCTTGCAGAAAAAAATTGTACTACTGTTTCTCATGAATTAGTTCATGAAATGTTGAGAATTGCTGGACATAAAAAATTCATTCAAGATGTACATGATGTGTGGACCAAACATCTCTTTGAACAGTTAGAATTTGAGCAATATGATGAAGATTTTCAAAAAACTGATGGTAAACCAATGTTTCTAGCAATGGATACTTCACAATTTAATTTACAATAAAATATTTACAACTAAAGTTTTGAAACTGAGTAAATATTATTTTCAAAATTTGCAGTTTTGAAATCTAATTTATTTTCTGGATCATTGGTTCGTGATTTACCTAATGTTTCAAGTTCTACAAGAGCATCTCCTCTAAAGCCTACAGAAGAACCGTAAATTCCATCAGCTAACATGGTTCCGTGATCTCCTTTTTTGATATCATCTACCATATTGTAAAATCTTGTTGTTTCTTTTGCGTTTACTGGATTCCCTGTTGCTTTGTTATATGCAATTGCTATGTACATTCCATTGTTTTTTACTGCGACAGGAACTTTATGATTTATACCTGATACACCCGGAATTGTATCGTTAACTATAACTTCACATTTATGATACATGCTTGATACATATGCATAGAATCTATATTGAGCATATTTTCCTGCAGAATCTTCTTTGCATCCAACAAAAACTCTGTGTAATAATTCTAAAGCATCATCGTTCATACTTTGTAATCTGTCATCTATTCTTCCCCTTTCAAGTAGCTCTGATTTGCATTCTTTTGCAACTAAAACTAAAATAAAATCTGGCAAATTATAATTTTTGAGTGCTGCAACAAATGCACCAGCTTGTGACATGCCAAATTTTGGAAATCCTTTATTGACCATAATTATACCTCAATTTAGAAAATTTACTACTACCTAACAATGCATTGAAAAGCAGTATTTGGCTTATAATTGTTGAGAATTTACATGCCTATTGAAACAATTTATTAAATTTTATAATTGTAAATATTAAATTTAGGATTAATTCATCGCAAATTGTGGAAATTGATACTACAACAGAACTTGTTTCTAATATTTATTTGAAATTAAAAGAAAATATTGTAAAATATAGAAATCTAGTTGGAAGACCGTTAACACTTTCTGAAAAAATCTTATCTGGTCATTTAAATAAAATTGATGACACTGTTTTCATCGGCGGAAAAGACTATGTTTTTTTAAAACCAGATAGAGTTGCATTACAAGATGTTACAGGTCAAATGGTAATGCTCCAATTTATGCAAGCAGGATTAAAACAAACATCTTTACCAACAACGGTACATTGTGATCATCTCATTAGAGCAGAAGTACAAGGTGATATTGACATGAAAGTTTCACTTGATGAAAATAGTGAAGTTTTCAAATTTTTACAATCAGCATGTGCAAAACATGGATGTGGTTTTTGGAAACCTGGTGCAGGAATTATTCATCAAGTTGTACTTGAAAACTATGCATTTCCAGGTGGATTGATGATTGGTACTGATTCTCATACTCCAAATGCAGGAGGTCTTGGAATGATTGCAATTGGTGTTGGTGGATTAGATGCAGCTGAAGTAATGGCAGGTATGCCATGGGAATTACTTTATCCAAAAAAAATCGGTGTAAAATTAATTGGAGAACTAACCGGATGGACTGCTCCTAAAGATATCATATTGAAAGTTGCTTATGAATTAACAGTATCTGGAGGTACAAATGCAATAGTAGAATATTTTGGACCTGGAACAAAATCTATCAGTTGTACAGGTAAGGCTACCATTACTAACATGGGAGCTGAAATTGGAGCAACTTGTTCTATATTTCCATATGATGAAAGAATGGAAACTTATCTAAAATATACTAACAGAGAAGATATTGCTCAATTAGCAAATCAAAATAAAGACTCTCTTGTTGCAGATGCCGAGATAGAAACAAATCCAGAAAAATTCTTTGATAGAGTAATTGAAATTAATCTTTCAACGTTAGAACCACATATTGTTGGACCCCATACTCCTGATTTAGCAAGAACGATAACTGAATTATCTGATGATGTAACATCTAAAGGCTACACTGATTCAATTTCTGTTGCATTAATTGGTAGTTGTACAAATTCTTCTTACGAGGATATGTCCAGAGCAGCAAGTTTAGCTGAACAAGCAAAAGCTAAAGGAATTAAAGCAAAGATTCCATTATTGATAACTCCTGGTTCTGAACAAATTCGTGGTACTATAGAACGCGATGGACAAATGGATTCATTAAAAGACATAGGTGCAATTGTTTTAGCAAATGCATGTGGTCCTTGTATTGGTCAATGGAATAGACCTGAACTAGAAAAGGATCAACAAAATACTATTGTTACAACATTTAATAGAAATTTTCCAGGTAGAAATGATGGACGGAGAAGTACTCTGAATTTTATTGGTAGTCCTGAAATGATTATTGCTTTAGCATTGGGTGGTAGACTTTCATTTAATCCATTAAAGGATGATCTAATCGCATCAGATGGAACTAAGTTTAAACTTGAACCTCCTAAACCTGCACCAGAAGTTCCTGAAGGAGGTTTTGTGCTACCTGAAGGAATTTTTGTTACACCTCCTGAAAATTCTAATGATATTGAAGTTTTAATTGATCCTAACAGTAAAAGACTACAGCTTTTGAAACCCTTTTCTAAATGGGATGGTAAAGATTTTGAAAATATCCCAATTATGGTAAAGGCTAAAGGTAAATGCACTACAGATCATATTTCCCCCGCCGGGGCATGGCTTTCTTTACGTGGACATTTGGATAATCTCAGTGATAACATGCTTTTAGGTGCAGTTAATGCATTTAATGATCTAGTCGGTCAGGGCAAGAATATTCTAAATAATAATCAGGAATCATTTTCACAAATTGCCAGACAATACAAAGAAAATCAAATGCGATGGGTCATTATTGGTGATAATAATTATGGTGAAGGAAGTAGCCGAGAACATGCAGCAATGTCTCCTCGCTTTTTAGGATGTGCAGCAGTTATCACAAAAAGTTTAGCAAGAATTCACGAAACAAATCTAAAAAAACAAGGTATTTTGGCATTGACCTTTAGTAATTCAGATGATTATGAAAAAATCCTTGAAGATGATAGAATTAGTTTACTTGAACTAAATGAATTGGCTCCAGACAAGCAAGTCAGATGTATAATTTCTCATTCTGATGGAAACAAGGATGAAATTTTACTAAATCATTCATACAATAAATCACAAATTGAATGGTTCAAGTCTGGATCTGCACTTAATATATTGAGAAACAATTAATAGCATTTTTTGAAGTGGGCCCGATCGGATTTGAACCGACGATCGATGGTTTTGGAGACCATCGCCCTACCAGGCTAGGCTACGAACCCACAAGAATCAAAATATTTTGCTTGAATTTTAACCATTACTAAGATTTATTTGCAAATTGACAATATTAGTAGTAAAATGGTAAAACCAATTTACATTGTATTGGGTGCTATTCCAGTTATTGTAGCTCTTTTACTTTCTACTCCATTGTTATTAAGAAATGAAATTCCTACATCTGCTGCTAATTACACTGATAATATTGAAATTGAATATACTAAACATCAGTTAAAGAAAATTTCTTATGGTGTAACAGAACGAATTGGAGCACAAAAAACTGAAATTCTTTACATCAAAAATAATGGTGAAATAAAATATTCTGTAACTGATCAAGGTTATCTGAAACCTGATGTGCGCTCAAAATTAGATGAAAATAAACTTAACAAAATTAAAGCACTGATTAAAGAAACTGGTTTCATTGCAATACCTTCTGAATCTTTTGCAATTATGGATAATGCAACTGAATATCAAAAATCAAATATAAAAATTACTTTGAATGGACGTGTCAATCAAATTCATTGGCCACAACAAAATGTAACTATGGATTTTATTCCTCCAATTATCACTATGGTAGAATCTGAACTGGATTTGATTATGTCTAAATTTAGTGAATAGATACAAATAGTGATGAGGAAAAATTAAGACATGCTTCCATTATTTGGAGAAAGACAAGATGCTAAAGGAATAATTTATGACAAAATAAATTCTATTGATATTTTACGTGGTTCATCTACTGTTAAACGTGGTTTTGCTCACATGTTAAAAAATGGTGTTGTAATGGATGTTACAAATGTAGAACAAGCTCTAATTGCTGAAGAATCTGGTGCAGTTTCTGTTATGGTTTTAGATAAACTTCCTTCTGAAGTTAGAAAAGCTGGTGGTGTTGCACGAACTGCAAGTATTAGAATTATTGAAGAAATTATGGATTCTGTGACAATTCCTGTGATGGCTAAATGTCGAATAGGACATGTCAATGAAGCACTAGTTTTACAAGAAACTGATGTTGATATGATTGATGAATCTGAAGTTTTAACACCTGCTGATGAACTTCGTCATATTTGGAAATGGGATTTTACTACACCTGTTGTTAATGGTGCAAGATCTTTGGCTGAAGCCTTGAGAAGAATTGAAGAAGGTGCATCAATGATTAGAACAAAAGGTGAACCTGGAACCGGAAATGTTGCAGAAGCAATAAAACATATTAAAAAAGTAAATGACGAATTAAGAACAATCAAGGCAATTTATGATTCTGGAGATAATCAAGATTTAGTTAGAATGGCAAGAGAATTCAAAGTATCTTATGATATTGTTGAACAAACTGCAAAACTTGGAAGATTACCAGTTGTAAATTTTGCTGCAGGTGGTATTGCAACACCAGCTGATGCAGCATATTTGATGTCACTTGGCTGTGATGGAATATTTGTCGGTTCTGGAATTTTCAATTCTGATGATGCAAAAGAAAGAGCACGAGCAATAGTTTTAGCTACTACTTTTTGGAATGAATCTGACAAAGTTAAAGAGGCTCAAAAAATGATTGATGAAAGACAATCTATGCTAGGATTAGATATAAACACTTTAGAATTACGTATGCAAGATCGTGGTGGATCAGCATGAGTTTTACTATTGGTGTATTATCAATACAAGGAGATGTTAAAGAAAATATCTTGTCAGCTAAATCTGCAATCGATGAATTAGGAATTGATGGAAAAGTAATTGATGTTAAAACACCTGAAGAAATTTCTCAATTAGATGGTTTGATAATTCCTGGCGGAGAGAGTACTACCATTGGTAAATTATCTCTAGTAAACGGCTCTCTAAAGGTGATAAAAGAAAAAATTGAAGGTGGAATGCCAGTTCTTGGAATTTGTGCTGGTATGATTATGTTGTCTAATACCGTAAATGATCGTATTGTCGGTAAAACTGATCAACCATTATTTGGTATTTTTGATATCAAATTAGAGAGAAATTCATTTGGAAGACAAAGAGAATCTTTTGAATCTAATATTTCTTTAGATTCTATCAATATTCCAAAATTCAATGGTGTCTTTATTCGCGCACCATCCGTTTCTGATGTAGGTTCTGATGTGGAGATTTTATCAAAATTCAATAATCGTATCATCGCAGTAAAAAAAGGCAATGTTATTGGTACAGCATTTCATCCTGAACTAACTGAAGACACATCATTGCACAAATATTTCATTAATCTTGTGAAAATATCAAAAAATTAATCTTTTTAATTAATCCAACAAATTATGCATAGATTTCAAATCTTTTTTGAATGCTTCTAGGGATTCTGGAATTTCTAATTTAATTGAATCTTTTAATGAAAGATTTTGAGATTTTTTCTCATTCCAAACTTTTGAATTAAATTCTGAAATTTCCTTTGTGATGTTATTCTGATCTTCAAGATTTTCTGGTATGATTTGTTTTTCTTTATGAATACTATTTTTTGAATACAATATTTTCCAAAGGTACTCAGTGATAAATGGAGTTATTGGTGCTAATAATTTTAAAATTGTTGATAATGTTTTATGTAGTGTAAATATTGCACCATCTCGTTCCTCGTCAGAGAAATCAATTCCATAGGCTCTTGCTTTAACCATTTCAATGTAATGAGCTGCAAATACATTCCATGTAAATTCTCTAATTGCAATTGCTGGAATGAAAAAGTTGTATTCTTCATATCCTTTCTTACATTCTTTTACTAAATTATCTAATTCTGATAAAATCCATTCATCTGTTGCAGTAAGTTTTCCTGATTCAATTACTGGAAAACTAGACAAAAATCTTGCTACATTCCACAATTTACTAAGAAATTTTTTAGTTGATTCAATTTTTTGTTCATTACATCTAAAATCTTGTCCATGATTGATCTCACTTGCACTCCAAAATCTAAAAGTATCTGCACCTACTTTTTCAATTACCGGTAAAGGATCTATTGCATTTCCTTTACTCTTACTCATTTTCATTCCATTTTCATCCAGACCATATCCCATTATCCATGCTTCAGACCATGGTTTCTTTCCTGTTAGTTGTTCACATCTTAGAAGTGTATAGTATAACCAAGTTCTAACAATATCTTTTGCTTGAGGTCTAATTGATACAGGGTATACTTTTTTGAAAAATTCATCATCTCTGTTAAATTTACTAATGAAAAGTGGAGATATGCTAGAATCCATCCACGTGTCAAATGTTCGTTCTTCCCCAACAAATTCAGTGGAATCACATTTAGTGCAATTACTGATAGGACATTTTTCATTCCAAGGTCTATAGTATTTTCCAGGTTCAGGAACATGGGGTTCTGAGCATTTTTTACAATACCATATTGGGATTTCAGTACCATAGTATCTTCTTCTTGAAATTGGCCAGTCGATATTGATAGATTCTAGCCAATTCATTAGAATCTGTTTATGCATTGCTGGATGAAACGTAATTTCTTGTCCTAAACTTTTAATTTTTGGTACTGCTTCTTTTTGTTTTAGATAATATTCCTCCATTGGAATAATTTCAATTGGAGTTTTACTTCTCTCTGATACAGGTGTTCTGTGAACAATGTTTTCAATTTTTTCTAGAAATCCTTTTGTTTCCAGATCTTCTATGATTTTGGTTCTTGCTTGTTTAGGTTTTAATCCTGCATATTCATCTGCAACTTTAGTCATTCTTCCATCTAACCCAATTGCAACAATCTCTTCTAATTCTAATTCTCTAAATAATGCCACATCGTTTTGATCACCATAACTACATACCATTACAGCTCCTGAACCAAATTCTTGTTGAGCAGAATGATGTGTTCTTAATTCTACTTCTGCATTAGTAATTGGAACAATTATTTTCTTTCCGATATACTGTGTATATCTTTCATCTTCAGGATTTACAATAATTATTCTACATGCACAAAGCAATTCTGGTCTTGTACTTGCAATGATTATTTCTTTATCTGTATCTTTAATTTTGAATTTCATGTAAACTAGTTTTGTGGATAAATCTTCATAGATTATTTCAGCATCTGCAATTGTTGTACCTGACACCCAATCATAATTGTTAGGTCTATTTGCAAGATACACTTGTCCTTTTTTCCATAAATCAATGAATGTTGATTGAGTAAGTGTCCTGTATTCTTCTGAATCTGTTCTATAGTAGTTTGCAAAATCACCACTAATACCTAAACTTTTCATAATGAAAATCATTTCAGCTTCCAAATCGTCTAGTGCTTCTCTGCATAGATTCAAAAATTCACCTCTTTCTGTTTCTCTCATTCTAATTTTGTATTTTTTCTCAGTGTACAGTTCTACTGGAAGCCCATTCCTGTCAATTCCTATTGGGAAATAGACATTTTTGCCTGCCATTCTTGCTGTGCGTGCAATCATGTCAATTTGTGAATAATGTGCTGCAGCGCCAATATGCCAAGGCCTACCTGATGGGTATGGTGGAGGCGTATCTATTGTATAGTTATCTTCTTGTGGTGTAAAATCATAAATTTTTTCTTCATCCCATTGTTTTAGAATTTCCTTTTCTAATTCTGGGTTCCATGCTTTTTCTAATATTTTAGGTTCCATTTTCTAATTATCTTGAAATATTTGAAATAATATGAGATCCTTTATTGTAACCTTCATAGATGTAAACACCTACTGCTTCTACATTTGATGGCATTTTTGGTGCTAATAGTTTGATAATCTCACTTGAAAGATTTTCTACTGTAGCTTCACCTTCTAATAGATATGTTGTATTTTTAGGAACTTGTAATTCAAACATTCCTTTAGGCCCCTCAAATTGAATTTGATAATGTGAATCATCTTCTTTCTTTAGATATTTTCTGTTAATAAAAAATTTATGATCAAATACATTTACAACTTCTTTGATTATTTTTTTAGCTTCGCCAAAATCTAAAAGAAGATTGTCTTTCATTTGTCCTACTAATTCAACCATTACTGAAGATGTGTGTCCATGTAGGATAGAACATTTTTCAACTAATGGGAGTATATGTGCATAATCATATGAGAATGATGCATCTTCTAAAAATATAGAACCTGTTTGCGGTGTTTTATCATAAAATACTATATCTTGTAATTCTTTAATTTGTGCAACATATTTTGCATGTCCTATTGCCATTACCTTGTCTTGAGGAAAATCTTCTTTGATTTGCTTGTACTTTTCAATATCCTCATCTGTATCAATTACCTCAATCAATCCTTTTTCTGTTTTAAAATCAACTAAAACCTCATTTCCATTCTTTAATGTTATTTTGTGATGATATTCATATTCTTGCTCAAGAAAAGTAAGCATTTGTGCTACTGTTAATTCAGTTCTAGTTTTGAGCAAGTTTCCTTTCTTATCGATATATTTAAAATCTGAATCTAATATTGTAGGACTTGATGCCATGTGAAGTCATCTGACTTTGGATATAATATAAATTCTGTAATGATTATGCCTAAAATTCTTCATTTAGAACTATACCAAGGAATTTAGAATTTTAGCCAGATTAACATCATTTTTTGTAATGCCTCCTGCATCGTGAGTTGTTAATTCTATGGTGATTCTGTTGTATACGTTAAACCACTCTGGATGATGATTCATTTTTTCAATTTCCATAGCTGCCCTAGTCATAAAACCAAAAGCCTGATTGAAGCTCTCAAATTGAAATTCTTTGTGTAGTTTTTCGTTTACAACACTCCAGCCTGGTAAATTCTCTAGTTGTTCATCAATATCTATTTGTGATAATCGCATCATGATGTTTTAGAAATAACGTTAAATTAAAAGATTGATTCATTACCCTTTTGGAGAATATATGGTGTGAGAGATAATGGATGAGATAAATAAAAAATTACTTGAAAATATTAAAAATTCTATTTCTGAAACTGTTAAAGAAAAAAAAATTGGAGTTGCTTTTTCTGGTGGTGTTGATAGTACATTAATTTCAAAAATTTGCACAGACATGAATTATGATATTACACTATTGACGATTGGATTTCCTGAATCTCATGATATTTTATTTGCAAAAGAAGTTAATGAATATCTAAAGTATCCACACAATGTTCTAGAAATTGATTCAGACACATTTCCTGCACTTTCTTTAAAAATTAACCAAATAATAAAAATTGACAATCTATCTTGGAATGAAAATTGCATTGCATTTTACTATGTTTCTAAACTTGCAAACAGTTTAGGTCTTGATACGGTGATTACTGCAAATGGGGTAGATGAATTGTTTTGTGGTTACAATGCATATAGAGAAGCATTTTCTGGAGGCGAATCTCAAATTAATGAAGTAATGCTTGGTAAATTAGATAACGAACTAAAAATGATGAAGGCTGTAAATTTAGTTACATCTGAATTCAAAGTAAATGTACTTCAACCACTACTCTCGCCGAAATTTATTGAATATGCAAAAACTGTCCCTATATCTGAAAAAATTCATGACTCTGAAGACTTGTATCGTAAGCACATTATACGAAAATTAGCTAGCGAGATTAATGTCCCAGAGATTTCTTGTACAAAACGAAAGAAAGCACTACAGTATGGTTCTAAAATTCACAAAGCATTACTAAAAACTAGATAAATTTTTTAATTGTATTCTGAACTGTTTTTTCTACATTTTTTATGATTATTGGTGATGCACCCAGGTGTTTCTCTGGTAAAAATATCGAATCAATTTCTTTATTAGTTAATTTTGAAGTAAATGCTTTATCGTTTTTGATTGCATCTATGTAGTACATTCCTTTATCATTTGCCTCAAATGCTACTCTTTGAACATCTTTGTATGCTACAAATCTTGGTATACCTTTTTTGATCAGTGCTTCCAAAACAAACTCTGCAAAGATTTGCCCCTTTGTAATGTATAGATTGTCTACAATTTTTTTCTCATTTACAATCAAGTTTGAAATGATTCTAGTCATAGTTTCAAGCATTTCATCAACTAGAATTGAAACTGTTGGAAGAATAAATCGTTCATTTGCTGAATTTGAAAGATCTCGTTCATGCCATAATGGAATATTTTCAAACGCAACTGCAACTTGACTTCTTACTAATTTAGATAATGATGATACTCGTTCACTCTTTATTGGATTTCTTTTTACAGGAACTGCACTACTTCCCATCTGTCCTTTCTTAAATTGCTCTGCAACTTCTCCTATCTCTGTTCTTTGTAAATTTCTAATCTCTATTGCAATTTTTTCTAAAGTTGCACCAATTAATGCTAATTCAAACACATATTCAGCATATCTTTCTCTAGGAACAACTTGTGTTGTAACTTCTGCCGGAAATAATTTTAATCGCTTTGCAGCTCTTTTTTGCACTTCAAGTGATTTTGCACCCATTAGTGAACCTGTACCTACAACACCTAGTGTCTTGCAAATCAAAATTCTTTTCTTTATCTCTTCAATTCGCTCTACATGCTTTGCCATCTCTGCAGCCCAATTTGCAAACTTTAATCCAAATGAAATGATACTTGCATGCTGACCATGCGTTCTACCAACTGCTGGAATCTTTGAATATTTTACTGCTTTTTTTGCAAGTATTGATGCCATCTCTGCGACTTTTGGCTCAATAATTTGCAATGCATCTCTCATTTGCATTGAATTGCTAGTATCAACTAAATCATTACTTGTTAATCCATAATGTATCCAAGGTTTGGCGTTTTTACTACATTTCTCACTTAGTGATTCTACAAGAGCTGCAGTATCGTGATCACTTTTTGCTTCTAACTGCTTGATTCTCTTTGCAGTTATTTTTCCAGACATTGCCACTCTGTAAATTTCTTTACCTATGCTTTTTGAGATCATTCCTATTTCACTTTGAGAAATGGCAGCAACTCCCTCAATCTCTAATTGATAGTCTATTTTCTTTTGCTCACTGAAAATATCCATCATTTCTTTTGTGCCGTAACGACCATTATCAATAGGTAAAATTGCCAATGTTTCTGTTCGTTAGGCATCGAAAATAAATCTACTTATGAAATCGAATCTCTAACACGTTTAAGTTCATTATTCTTAAAATACCAAAAATTGTGTATTCTATGTGTAATTATTTTGCATACTCTAGTCTATATTCATAATTTTACAAAAAATACTAGTAATAAAATGCTGAATAATCAGATCTTAATACATTTAGGAATAATTAATCCAATAGATAATTTTGAATGTATTGAAGAATGTATTGAAGAATGTATTGAAGAATGTGATTGCTAATTAGATTCTGACTCTATTGTTTTATCTACGTGTCATTTTACGACCTAAAAATGCAACAATCCAACCAATTCCAATTAATACAGTACCAAACAGGATGTTCCACTCATAATATTTTACATACTCTTCTTCAAATCTAGGATCTTCTAAAAATTGTTCTTGTGGAATGTCAGTAAGGAATAATGCCCACAATGAAAATCCGACAAACAACACACCTAACGCAAAAAATGCAATCATGATGTATTTTGGAGCTCCACTAATCATACTCACAACTACGAATTTCACTATATTGAGTGTACACCATTAAATTCTAAACTAAAATTTATTCTAGTTTCTACTTACAGAAAATTAATCTACTCTATCTCTTAATTGATGACAATCACAAAGACAACCTTTTTGACATTTCATTCTTTTACAGTCTGAGCATACATTTTTTTCCCAGTAGGGTGCTGTGTTCATGTTAGTATTTTTGAGTTACTTTGAAAGTTCCTTTTTTTACTTGAAGAATAATTTTGATCAAATACAATGACCAAATTATCATTAAGATGTAATACAAAATGCTCACATCTGGTTCTTCTGGAATAACTTTTGGTTCTACCTCTACAGGTTGATCAAATGGTGGCATGTACACCAATCCAAGAAAAATAGGTATTGCTACTAGGATGATTATTGGTACTACCATGATATTTTCTAATTGTATGGGCTGTAATTAGCGTAAATTTTTGCTACTGAATGAAAATACATGTCTCTCATGTCTTCTTCAACACAAACAGCCAATAAATTAACAATATCAGTAGATGTGATAATTCCAACCATCTTTCCATCATCAATTACTGGTAGTTTTCTTATTTTTCTGTCATGCATTAATTCTGCAGCAGTTCTTATCGTTTCATCTGAATTTATTGAAAATAGTGGTGATGACATTATTTGTTTGATATGTGTAGTGATTTGATATGCGTGAGCTGCAATTTTTATTGCAAAGTCTCTATCTGTAACAATTCCTATAGGTGTATTATCTTCCATGACTATGACGGCTCCAACTTTAGCATCTTCCATCATTTTTGCAGTTTCATTTACTGTTAATGTTGCATCTACAGAAATTACTGATTTTGTCATTACATCTGAAATAGTCATTGTTTTAGCATCTGTCATTTTACAAGTTTACTTTGTCTAATTCCTTATTTTACAGTCTTCTCGAATATCAAAGATGAAAATCATCTTAGGTAATCTGAATAGTCTTTTAAATTAAAAATTGACCTTTTCCTGTCATGACACTTCAAATAAAAAAAATTCTTGTTCCTTTAGATGGTTCTTCTAATTCTTTTCGAGGATTAGATGTTGCAATTCACATGGCACGAGAATCACATGCAACTATCACTGGACTTTATGTGGCAGGAATTGTTAAACCTAGAACTAGTGATCCAATAACTCCATTAGAGAAAATTTTATTGGATCATGCTCAAAAAATTATGAAAAAAGCTAAACTAAATGCAGCCAAAAAAGGAATTTTATTTTTTGATAGAGTGTCATACGGTGATGATAGAAAAATAATTGTTGAGGTTGCTGAAAAGCAAAATTTTGATTTGATTGTAATTGGTTCAAGAGGAATGGGCGCTGTAAAAGAACTTTTCTTGGGAAGTACGTCAAACTATGTACTTCATAAATCTAAAAAGCCTGTATTGGTAGTAAAATAAAACGATTGAATTAGACGCAAAATCACTAGAGTATTTACAAAAATTACTTGAAAAAACTCAAGAATCTTTTAATGGGTTATTTTCTCGATGGAATGAACTGCAACCCCGAAGAGAATTTGACGTAAAAATATCTGAGGACTTTCATCTTGGATTTATTTTTGGAAAATTAGAAGATTATTTTGTAGCATGGTTTTATTTTGAATATGGAAGATCCATAACAGATCATGAGTATAGAAAATTTTGGATAAAATGTCGTGAACTTGTCAGATCATTACATGAAAAATATAATGTATTTTATTTTCGAGAATAATTTTTTTAATTTAGCTTTGAAATATTGGTCATTAAACAATATTATGTGCTGACCTTGCAATATTCATTGTTTTTATGACAGAAAAATGTATAAACGCACTATGATACGTTAGAATTAGTTTGTGACACACCCAATTACACAAATTAATTAAAAATTAATGTACTAAAATCTAGATATGTTACAAGTATCTAGCTTCTAGTTCTTTTCTTAACGGCTGCAATCTTTTTTGATGATCTTATTTCTTTTGCCTTTGCACTTGCTTTACCTTCAGTTTTTATGCTTTTTCCACTTCTTCTAGCTGCACGAGAAGTCGCTACCCTTATTTTTTATTCTTCTTTTTGTTTTTCTATTTCTTTATCTGTTAACTTTTTTCTTATCACGGATAATCAAATTATTTTATCCTAGATAAATTAGATGATTGATCTCACTTTTAATTTTTCTTTACCAAAACTCTCTTTCTATAATTCCAGTATTTTGTAATATACACTCTAAATCTTTGAAATAACCTTGTTTGAAATTTTTTCCATCAATTGCCCAATCTAGGTTTCCTCGCAATTCTGCAAGTAATTGATTTATTTTTTCTGTTATTATTACTTTATTTAGTATATTTTTTATGAAATTTTATTTAATTTAAAATTATTTTTACAATTCTTCTGATGATTTAAATTGGATTGAAAGAAATCTTTACAGATACATGTCTTCTACAGTCCCAAGAAAAATTGGAGAAAATCAATATCAAATTGATGCTGATTCCAATCTTGGAATGAGGGTTCCTGTGAGGATTTATGCTGATGAGCCATTAATGCAAAAAATGTTATCTGATAGAACCATTATGCAGGCACGAAATGTTGCTTGTATTCCTGGCATAGTGGGACATAGTGTTGTTTTACCAGATGGACATGAGGGTTATGGTTTTCCTGTTGGTGGAGTTGCAGCTATGGATGCTGAAGAAGGAATGATTAGTCCAGGTGGTGTAGGTTATGATATTAATTGTGGAGTAAGATTACTTCGTTCAAATTTAACAGAAGATATAGTTCGTTCAAAACTAAAAGAATTAGTTACAGATCTTTTTAGTTCTATTCCATCTGGTGTGGGTTCTAAAGGTGCAATCAAACTTAGTCCTTCAGAACTTGATGAAGTTTTGGTAAGGGGTGTTAATTGGGCAATTGATCATGGTTATGGTTCATCAGATGATGCAGATGTTTGTGAAGAAAATGGCCAAATTCAAAATGCAGATCCTGACAAAGTATCTGACAAAGCAAGAAAAAGAGGTGCACCACAACTTGGAAGTTTAGGTTCTGGAAATCATTTTCTTGAAGTACAGAAAGTTTCAGAAATTCATGATGAAGAAGCAGCAAAGAGAATGGGAATTGAAGAAGGAACAATTACAGTTTTAATTCATTGTGGTTCTAGAGGATTTGGGCATCAAGTATGTAGTGATTATCTTAGAGTATCAGAACAAGCAATGGAAAAATATGATATCCATTTACCTGATAGAGAACTTGCATGTGTTCCAAATAGTTCTGAAGAAGGAGAATCTTACAGAAAAGCTATGTTTTCTGCATTAAATTTTGCATGGAGTAATAGACAAATGCTAACCCATTGGACACGTAATTCATTTCAACGTGTGTTCAATCAATCCGAATCTGATCTTGATATGAAATTAGTTTATGATGTTGCTCACAATATTGCTAAAGTAGAAAAACACAAAGTTGATGGAAGAGATCGTAATTTGGTTGTTCATAGAAAAGGTGCAACAAGAGCATTTCCTGCAAATCGTGATGAAATACCATTAAAATATCGAGATTTAGGACAACCTGTTTTAGTTCCAGGTTCAATGGGTACTTCAAGTTGGATTTTACTTGGACAACAAAATTCTATGAATTTGAGTTTTGGTTCTACTGCACATGGTGCAGGAAGAACAATGTCAAGATCCAAGGCTAGAAGAAATTTTACTGAAGATTATGTAAAAAAATCTCTTAATGACAAGGGCATATTTATCAAAGCATTAACCAGAGATGGGATAGTGGAAGAAACCCCTGAAGCATACAAAGATGTTGATGCTGTAGTAAATGTCTCTCATAATTTGGGAATAGCCACAAAAGTTGCAAAACTAGTACCTATTGGTGTGATAAAAGGTTGAGCGAAGAAGATTCTGAACTTGAAAGATTAAAGGCAAAACGACTAGCTGAAATGCAGAAAAATATTTCTATAAAACGAAATATTGAATCTGCTGCGGAAACTACAAAAGAAACAATTTCTGAAAAACCACGAGATTCTCTTATCAAAATACTTGGATTTAGAGGACTAGAAGTTTTAGAAAATGCTGAATCACAATTTCCTAATGAAACCAAAATGATTGTAGAAAAATTATCTGAATTAATTAAAACTGGTGAAATTAATGAAAGTCTTGATGGAGGAAAATTATTGGCATTATTTAGATCAGTTGGATTGAATGTCAGAATGGCAACAAAAATTAATGTTGAACAAGATGGAAAATTTGTATCTCTAAGTGATAAACTTAGTAATCAAACATCAGGCGATGAGTAATGGACGTTGTTTTAGAAATAGGAACAAAAAATTATTTAGATGATTTGTTAACAATTAAAAAAGCATTATCACATATGGAAAGTCTTGTAGATGGTTATAATGGATATGTGTTAAGTGAACCATTATCAAAGTTTGGATGGACATTTTTCAAACTATCTTTTAAATCAAATTTACAAAATGGAATAGAAGAAAAATTTTCTGATATGATTATGAAATACCATGCAAATGATCAATATGGAAAATTTGCAAAATTTATGACAGATTATTTTATTTCTAAAGGTTGTGACATTAAAATAAAAATATCTAACTAGACTCTTCTTCCTCTTTTTCCACCTTTCTTTCTGGTGGTATCATGAGGAATTGGTGTTACATCATCAATTCGTCCAATTCTAAATCCGCCTCTTGCCAAGGCTCTAATTGCAGCTTGTGCACCTGGGCCCGGAACTCTGGAACCAGTTCCACCAACAGCTCTAACTCTGATATGAAATCCTGTAAATCCTTTGGTTCTTGTAACCTCTACAACCGCATTTGCAGCTTTCATTGCAGCAAATGGTGATGACTCGTATCTGTCAGCATTAACATGTACACCACCAGAACTGATGGATACTGTTTCTGCACCTGTAAGGTCGGTCATGTGAATAATTGTATTATTATAACTACTGTAAATATGAGCAATTCCCCATTTTTCAGGGCCTTCTTTTTTTGTCTCTGGTTGATTCTTTGATTTTACTTCTACTGCTTCCTCAGATTTTACTTCCTCAACTACATCTTCAGTCTTTTTAACTACTACAGTCTCAACTTCAAGTTCTGACAATGTCTAATCAGACCTTAAAGGGTTTAAAATACATTGATTTTCTAATCTTGCCTTATTTTTGGCATTTAGCTGTACATTAATGACTATTCATATACCATTTCAATCTGTTTCCATTAAATGGCATCTATCCTGTTCTTGGCAATTGGAATTGTAGTTGCAACTACTTTAATGGCTTCAGTGACAATTCATTTTTTGACACCGATCACCGATTCCGGTTTATCACCTCAAGAAAAAAACTGTCAACAAATAGCTAATGAGGGGTATAGAATTCATACAATTTACCCTGATTCATATCCTGATGAACTTCCTGATGATGATTTTAAACGCTTGATGCACCTAGATGAATTGTGGATTACAGAATGTGTTAACGTTTTACCTACAGAATCTGTTTTTAGCATTATAAATAATGTTGAAAGAAATTTCTTTTCTGGTGAGTAGATATCAAAAATGCTTCCAACCTGAATCTTTCAAATTAATAAAACTATTATTTTTTTCAATATAGACCCCTTTGCCTAAAGTAACATAACCAATTTCTATAATCTGTATTTTTAACGATTTTGCATTTTTTTCAATGATTTTTTTATGTTTGGGAGATGCGGTAAATATGAATTCATACTCTTCTCCACCATTGAAAATCAAGTTATTCAAATCTAATTTATAAAATTTCACATAATCTTCTAAATCTTTCAATACTGGAATTTTGTTTATTATAAATTTATTTTTACTTTGTTTTGACATTTCATTTAGTGTAGTTGATAATCCATCACTAGAATCCATTGATGATGAAAAATATTTTTTATTCTTTAATCCAAAACTGAGTTTAGGTTTTGGATTAATAACTGATTTTATAGCTTTTTTGACAAAAATTTCTTTGCCTTTTTTCTTACCTAGAAGCATACTTAATCCAGCAGATGTATATCCAAATGGACCTGTTACAAATATTAGATCCCCTTTCTTAGAACCTTTCCTAGTAACTATCCTGTCTGTAATTCCAAAAAGGCATACATTGAATACAATTTCCTTGCCTCCGTTAGTGTCTCCTCCAATAATTGAAATATCGAATTCTTTACATGCTTTTTTAAAACCTGAAACAATTTCGTTAACTTTTGAGCGTGAAATTGTTTTTGGTAGATTAATTGAAATCATTCCATATTTGGGTTTGACACCTTTTGCAGCAAAATCACTTACACATGCAACAACACTTTTCCTTGCAGCATCAGATAATTTCATTTTAGATGGAATATCTGTGCTTTCTACTAACGTGTCAGTTTTTGCTATAATTTTGATTTTATTTAAATTCAAAATTTCAACATCTTCTGATTCAAAATCCTTCTTACCAAAACCATTCTGAAAAATCTTGATTATTGCTGTCTCATCTAATTTTTTCATAACTTTGATTTACCATTTTTATTGTATTTTTGACTATATCTTTACATTTTTCTTCATTGGTTGATTCTGCTGAAACTCGAATAATGTCTTCTGTGTTTGATTTTCTGATTAAAACCCAACTATCTTCATCAATAATTCCTTTTATTCCATCTAATGTGATTATTTCAGAGTAATCTTTAGAAAATTTTGATTTTATTTCTTCAATTACTTTGTCATGAAAATTTGAATTAATTTTTGTTTTATCTCTTATTTGCTTATAATTTTCCATGTAATTTAGAATTTCATTAAATTCTGCACTCCCTAACATAGATGCAATAAGACCACTTGTAAGAATTCCTTCTCTACAATAATTGAATTCTGGTAAAATAAAACCTCCACTACTTCCCTCACCTCCAGCTTGGGCATTATTTTTTAACATGAGATCTATTACATTCGCTTCTCCTACTTTGGATCTTTGCACCGTTCCACCTTTTTCTTTAATGAATTTTTCAACTGAGACACTTGTATCTATACTTAAAACAAATTTCTTGTGTCCTAACTCTAATGATTTTGCTACGCCCAATCCAAGTGTGACATCTGGTGTTTGTTTTTTCCCATCGTTAACTACAACTAATCGATCTCCATCCAGATCAAATGCAAATCCAATATCTTTTTTATTAGTTGTAGAAATTAATTCTAATAAATTATCTGATGTGGGGTCAGGCCCTCTTGAACATGCAGAAATATTTTCATTAATTACTATAACACTACATCCAATTTCTCTTAATAATTCTGGAGCGAAACCTTTGGCAGCCCCTCCTCCAATATCTACTACAATTTCTGGCTTGTTTTCCAAGTTTCCTATGATTTTTTTTGCGTCTTCTATGTATGATGTTGATATTTCTTTTTCAATGCCTACTTTTGTTTTTAAAATCTCTTGATGTTGGATAATTTGAGGAAGTTCTTGCTCATTTACTCCTCTTCCATCAATGATGAATTTCATTCCATTCCATTCTAATGGATTGTGGGATGAAGAAATTACTAATCCTGCACCATAATTTCTTGCTTCTCTGAAAACTACTGGTGTTGGAACTGTTTCCAAATTGAAAATATCAATTCCATTTTTCATCAATACAGCACTTGCTGTATCTTTTATCATTGGTCCTGAAGGTCTGGTGTCTTTTCCTATAACACATTTTTTTGATTTAATTAATGATGAAAAATTATTACAAAATTCAAGAACATCTTTTAGGGTTAAATCATCTCCAAATATTCCCCTAATTCCTGAAATTGTTTTTTTCATTTAGTCCATTTCGGAAAGGCTTTTTATTAACTCTGATGGATTTATCCAAACGTGCCTTGGTAGCTCAGCCTGGTAGAGCGAACGCCTCGTAAGCGTTAGGTCGTGTGATCGAATCACACCCAAGGCTCTGTTAAATTTTTAAAATTTTAGATAATTGTTAATTTGATTCAATGACTGTTTCTATGTCTGTTTCTAGTTCTTTTCCTAAACCTTCCCACCATTGTTTTGTTTGATCTGCCAAATAATTCCCTTGCAATTTACTTGAAATTGTCCTTTATAGATCTGTCGGTTGATTAACTATTGATCAATCACTAACAATTTCTAAAAGAATTCTAATTTTCTTTTTCGTCTTTCTTGTTTTTCATCTTTCTATAGATGATTATCATTAATGCCCCACCTGCACATCCCCAAAATAATTCTGATATTCCATTTTTTATTCCATATGGTACGAATAACCCTACAAAACCTAATGTCATTATTGCTACAAGAGCTAATCCTATCATCTCAAGTATTTTTACCATCTTTTCTCTGTTTCCTATGTCAAATCAAAAAGATATATGGTTTTGTAAAACAAAGAATTTGTGGACAAGTATCTTTTAGTAATCTTAATCTTTATGGTTGTAACTATTCCAATAGCTTTTGTTGAACCCTCATCAGGAGAATTTCGAGATCCACCTCTTATTCCGTTATTTTATGCTGCCATAGCAGGAATAATAATCATTATAGTTTACAGTTCCTATAAAGAAAGAAAAGAACAACAGAAAGCTAATGCAAAAAGAAGATCTAGAAAATAAATTTTAAAGTTCTAATCCGAATGATCCTGCAATACTGGAGAAGTTTATGTAAGAGTCCAAATATTGTCTGCCTTTTGAAGTAATTACAAAAGTATTCTTACCATCAAATTCTATCTTGTTGATTAGACCTGCTCCTGTCAAATTTGCTAAGAATTTTGATAATCTTGAATGTGATAGGTTTGCCTTTGTAAGAAGTGATGTTGTTTTGATACCTTCTTGACCAGACTGTTGAGTTGCATCAAGTAAATCTGCAACAATTTGCATACTGGTTCTATAGGAAGCCATACGTAACCAAGTCTAAAACTATCATATAAGGGTATTACCACTAATTCAGATCAGATAAATAATCTCTGACTTGATTTCTATGTAATGTCTTCACACTCATCAATTCCTTGGTTTGATGACTTTGTAGGTATTGCATATAGATACTATGATTTACGAATGAATGTTGTTCCATTATTTACTGATAGAAAAGAAGCAGCTTCCATTTGGCATGACACAATTCATTCTTGGGTAGATCCATCAATTAAAATCCGATTTTTAGAGATCGATGACAAATATTGGTTTATCATGGGTTCGGATTCACAAAAACCTGACACGAATCTATCTTTTTTCAAGGAATTACCAAAATCTGAAAATTATGAACGATTCAAAAAAGGTCATGACGGAGAAGCATATCTCAGATTGGGTGTATATGCAGAAAAATTACTTGGTGATGTAAAGAAAGATGCGGTATGTAATTGTAGTCATGAATCTCAGGATCATGACGATGGTGATGGAGATGTTTGTTTGTTCAACAAATGTGATTGTAAGAAATTTTCAAGTTTTCAGGTTAATTTATTAAAAAAGAAAAAAATAATCACTGATATTAAATTTTTAGAAGAAAAAGATGTAAAAAGTGATCCACTTGTTTGGAATTGTATTAATTTGAACAAACTTTTAAAATTAGAATAAAATTAATCTAAATGTTTGTTTACTCTAACGTGTTCACCTGGATAATATTCACTGAGTTTTTTTGAATAACATTTACCACATAATGTACCATCAATTTTCCATTCTTCCATGGCTTTGAAATGAAGTTCTATTAATTCACTACAAATTGCACATTTTTCTTTCTTCCCCAAAGTGACATTACTCTTTTCATTCGATATAAAAAACATTCTGGAATAAACCCTGCTTTAAAAAATTATGTTAAATATTACTGGTTTATACTTAATTTAGGTAGGCAGTCTGACCAATGTAAACCTCCTGCAAGATTTTTACTTGGTTGGACTTCTACCTTTGAAATTAAAATAAACTACTTGTGATTTTTTTTAATGTTAGAATTTCATCTTCTTCTTGTCTGATTTTTTTATCAATCACCCGAAGCATTGCATCATTCCAAACATGTTGAGAGAAAAAATTGTGCTTGGTATTTGCTAATTCAATTTCATCATCAACTACTGTATCTTCAAGAAATTTAGTCACAACTATATCTGCAATCTTTAAAATTCTAGAATTAAGTTTGAAACTACGAAAAATAGGTTCTAATTTTCTCACATCTCCTTTAAAATCACCCTTTGATTCAAGAATTTTTTTATGAAGTATTCTGAAATATACTGCAACATAAAATAATGTTGCATATCTTTTTGTTTTATGGCCTCCTTGTTTTCCATATTTTAATGATTTTTTTGCAAATTCTTTCACAAGGTACGGGTAAAGTAAAATTCTATAATCATCTTTGAGATTTTCATTGAATATGTCATCATACTTACTTCCTCTTGGAAGAAATTGGGCTGGTGAACTATATGCTTCTGTAGGTCTCTGCTCGATTCCTGCAACTAGCGCTTGTATTGCGTCTTTTGCAACAATGACTTTCTTATGATTATCTGGAAGATAATTGTTGTATATTGCATCTCCATCATACTCAGATTGTTTTGATTTAGATTTTGTATCAAAAGAACCTGCTTGAATCTCATAAAAATAACCACAATTTTTCAACTGTGATTTCACTGATTTATGAAAATCCATTAATGAAACTAGATCTTTTCCTCTAACTGAGTTTTGAGAATTTCTATATTTTGTAATGTTATTTTGTTCTTGCTCATCATCTGCTTTGATTATTGTAACAGTCATTGAACCCTCCATATTTTTTGTTCTCTTTGAATGATCAAGAATAGAGTTTGATGTTTGTGCTCCGTTGACAATTTGAGGAGCATGAAGTTCAATCATATTATCACCTAATTCAGCAAAATCACTAACTACAATTGTTATTCCATTGTTGTAAAAGAAAAATTTGCTCGGGTTACTTTGTAATGTTTCTCGTAATCCTTTGTTAACTGTAGTCTTAAACTGCATCCATTGTCTAATATTGGATTCAAAGACATAGTCTTTATTTTTACTTACAAATTCAGTTAGTTCACGTAACTTCAAAATTCCTAGAATGGTATTTTCATGTCTTAACATCCTTTCTAATTTTATAGATGATTTTTTTCCTGCTGCTGGTTTTTTTATTCTATCCCATAATTTTTGAATTATCACTTTTCGGTCAATGATTTCTACTAGATCATCTGTATAGTCTACATTTTGATCTGTTACATAGCAGCATTTTATTTTTAGATTTTTTTCTTTAATTTTTGTGACAAGTTGTGCAAGTTCGGGCCTCATTTTCACCACATCTTTTGTAAGTAATCTTTGTGCGTCTTCTTTGAATTTTGCAATAGCTTCTAGAGAATGTGATGTTCCGTATTTTGATTGAAATAATCTAATGGTGTTATCTGAAAAATCTACAGGGAGATAGGCATCAATTCCAAGATCATTTGCTCCGTCTACAATTGCATCTGCTGCATCATCTTCAGTAGCCTCAAAAACTCTTGTCAAAATCCACTGAAGAAAATTATTTCCTTTCTCTACTTCATTTTTAGAATTTTCTGCATATTCATGAATGCTTTCCTGGATATTTTCTGCAAATCCTTCTAGTGGTAGACTAGAATTTTTTTGAACTAGCAATGCGTGTGAGCCAGGTATGTATTCTAATAACCCATTTCCATTTTGAGACAATTATGTCTTCTAATATGTTATATATTTAGAGAATTGGGTAATTATGTAATAACTCTGAAAAGGAAATGATGTGATTTGATAAAAAAAATAATGATAATTGGAATTATTACAGTTATTGTGATAGTAATCATTGGTTTGATTATTTCTAATTCTTCTATTGAAAAAAACTCCGAAGTGGTTGTTAAAGGCGATATTATAATGCCCACAAAAACTTCTCGTCCTGGATGTGAGAAGATCGATAGATGTTACATTCCTTCTGTAATTGTTATTGATTCAGGAAATCCAGTTACTTGGGTAAATGAAGATTCTGCATTTCACAGTGTCACTTCAGGATTTTATGATGAACCTTCTGAATTATTTGATAGTGGGCATTTAGATCCGTATGAATCGTTTACTGTAGATTTTGATGAAAAAGGTACTTATGATTTTTTTTGCACACTTCATCCTTGGATGAAAGGCCAAGTGATAGTAGAATAAGGTACCCGAGGGAGTCGAACCCCCTTGTATAAGCTTTGCAGGCTCACGCATAACCGTTCTGCCAGAGTACCATTTTAAAAAACACAAAATGAATAATTAAACTCTTTAGATTAGAATTTGTTAAATGATTTTGAAGCCAGCTTCACATCTTCACCTTTCACTGTTTTTCTACTGGCGTGGGACGCCATGTCGACTGCACTTTTAGCAATACTGTCTGCAATCTCTTCAATTACCCTTCTTAACTCATCTGCTGATTCGTCACTTACTCTCTCTGCACCTGCTTTCTTTAGAATTCTATACATTGCAGATAATCCTAATTCAGATGATTTCATATATTTTCTTTTAATTTTTTCCGAAAAAAGATAATGAGTGAAAAAATATCACTAAGGAATCGATTTATACAGACTATTTTAACAATTGATAAAGAAATGACGTGGTATTTTGATTCTCATATACACTTGTCAGATCCTGAATATGTTTCTGACATGGAATTCCTCTTAAAGCAAATGGAATATTTAAAAATTAAAGCGTGCTGCGTATCAATGAATTACAATAACTCATTACAAACTTTAGAACTTGCAAAAAAAAGTAATTTGGTCCTACCTTTTATTGGAATTCATCCTGAATGTGCAAATGAAGAACTTGAAAATATTTCTAAATTAATTGAAGAACATCATGAACATATTTCTGGAATAGGTGAAATTGGATTGGATCCTACATATGTTAAACAAGATGAAGATGCAAAAAAACAAAGTAAAGTATTTGAAACATTGTTATCCTTTGCAGAAAAATTCAATAAACCAGTATCCATTCATTCAAGAAAAAGTCTTGATGATATTTTTGAAATTATGACTTCATACAATACAAAACATGCGTTGTTACATTGGTTTGATGGAAGTAAAAAACAACTTCAAAAAGCAATGGATATGGGATTTTTTGTATCTTATGGACCTGTAGTAATCTATGCCGATGACAAGCAAACTTTATTGTCTAAAACTGATGAATCTCAAATTCTTGTTGAAACTGATGGTCCAGTAAGATTTTCTAGATGTTTTGAAATGAAATCTGGACAAATCAGCTTTATACCTAGTGTAATTTTTTGTGCTTCAAAAATTTTGGGTAAATCTTTTGATGAAATGGCATATTTGCTAGAAATGAATTCAAATGCATTTCTTGGAATATAGGTATAAAATACCCCCCTTATTTTAGACGCATAGTGGATAGAATAAAGCGACTTTCATATGAAGTTCTTGTAGATCACAAAGCAAAATTTGGTCTAGATTTTGCTGATAACAAAAAAGCTTTGAATGAAGTTTCTATTGTACGTTCTAAAAGTTTAAAAAATAAAATTGCAGGTTATATTACAAAATTTATTAAAAAAGAAGTTCGTGAGGCTAAAGAGAAACAATCTCGAATTGATGCATCAAAATCTGAACAACAATTTGAAAAACGATCTGAAATGGTTGAAGACGAAATTGAAACTGTTGAAGGCGAAATTGAAGCTGTTGAAGCAGAAATTGAATAATAAATTAAATATATTTTTTTAATTCTAATTAGGTAGATATGTTCACTGTAAAATTTGTTGGTGGTGCGAAAAAGTCTTTTCCAATAGAACTTTTGAAAATTGATAAATCTAATGTAACAATTCAAGAATTGATCACTTTACTCTTAGAACTAAAACCTACGGATACTCCTAAACTTGATACTGATAATGTTTTAATCGCAGTCAATGGGGCTGATTCCTCTGCAATGGATGGAAAATCTACAAAAATAAAAGACAATGATATTGTAAGTATAATCCCTGTTATTCACGGCGGTATATCTAAAAAAATTACTTTTGAATATTCTAAAAAACTAATACAAATACTAGAGATTAAAAACCAAAAATTAATTAATGTAAAATTTATTGATGATCTTAGAAAAAAATATCCTAAACTACTACTTCAGGCAGTATCATGTGATTTTGTTTTAAATAATTATCATTTAAAAAAAATTATTTCATTATCGATTGAATCTCAAAAAAATAATCTTTTGCTTTCAAATAAACTTGAAATTGATATTTTAATGCGATTTGCTTTAACTACACAAATTTCTGATGCAATAATGACTGTTGGAATAAAATCTAAAACTAATTTTTTCATAATTGCAATAGGAAATAAAAAAATTCTACACTCATTGTATATTGAATTAATGCCAATTTCTACAAATATTTTTTCAAAAAATAATGAAACCTATTTAAAAAAACATTTTAAAATAACAAAAAGGCACATTGATTCAATTTATTCAAAAAATCCTTTGGCTGATCTATTGATTGAAAAAGCTGCAGTATTACTCTGACATACTTCGTTTTGTTTTTTCTGTACTTAGTATGTCTGATTTTTTTAAAATAGACACTCCTGTTTTATTACCTAGAATTTCAATCAATAGAACTTTATCTGGAAATTCAAGAGACACTTTGTTTTTTATTTTATTTGCTATTTTTGTAATTATCTCTTTACTTGATAACTCTGAATTTCTTTTTTCAATTGATATTCTATATGTTTCCTCATCTAAAATTTGATTGGATAACTCTCCAACACTTTTTTCTATTTCCTCAATTTTTGATTCAATGACTCTTTGTATTGGTATGATCCTTTTGCAATATCTGACACTCCATGGTTCATCAAGAAGCATTTCTTTAATTTTCCTTACAGTTTCTATGGGATCAAGTTTTGTTTCTGCTGTTAAAATTCCTGACATGTTTGTAATTGTAATTTTAGCATCTGAATCTCCAAATTCTTCTAAAATGCTAATTAATTCATTCTTTGTTTCTGGTTCAAAATGCCTAGGACAAGTAATTATAAGATTCATGATTGTAAAATTTCTTCTTTAGTTAAAGAACCTTCCCGGATGATTTTGATCTCTTCATTTTCTATTTCAATTATTGTATATTCTCCATTACTTGTAATTATACCATCATTCATAAAAACATCATAATCTTGCATTTTTTTTAAACATTATTTTGGATTTGTATATGGTAAATTTCTAGAAATATTTACACTAGTTCCAACAAGATAATTACATTTTTTTAATAATTCTAATGTGCATTTGTGATCAGGAACTCTAATGATAATTTTATTTTCTAAATTTAGGGATTTTTTTATTTTTTCATCTATAACTTTTAAAATTATTGTTAGTGGACCAGGTCAAAATTTTTTAACAATTTTTTTAGCAAGTTGATCAAATTGGGTTTCTTTCGGTCATCTCTATAGAATATGTTAAAACTGGAACTGATTTTGTTATGCATTTAGATTTGATTTTATAGATTTTTTCTATTGACGATTTATTGTATGGATCACATCCTATATCATAAACAGTATTTATTGGAAAAATTACAACTCATTCTTTATTATTTGAGAATCTTTCTCAATTCCTTCCTTGTCACAATTTACTTTCAATACATATTCTTATTTTTTTCCTTTAATTATCATTTACATTTGAATACATTTTTAATAGTTCATATCTACTTTGGAAAGTATGTCATCTGAAGATTATGAAGATAATGATTTTGAAGATGATTTTGATGATAATCTAGATGAATCTGATAAAGTAAATGATAATCTAGGTGAATCTGATAAAGTAAATGACTAGATATTTAATCCAAAATTATCTGCAAAGTTTGTAAATGTATAATATGCTTGCAAAAATTCTCTTCCTGGTTGGCTGATTTTATATTTGTTAGAACCTTGATTCTCTACTTTCTCTAATAGTCCCTGCGATACTAACGTTTTCAGTATTGTTGAAATTCTAGAATGTGAAATGTTTGCTTTTCTAATTAGATAAGTAACTGATGCACCATCTTCATCCTGTAGGTCATCCCTTGTTGTTGCTAGAATATCTCCAATAATTTTCATATGTGTTCGGTATTCGGCCATTTTATCTATTGATAATTATTCAAATTTCTATGATATAGCACTGATATTTTTCAATATACTAAAAAGATAAAAGAATTTGACAAATTTCAAATCTATCTAAATTTTGAGCCTATTGATAATTATTCTAAATCATCAAATTTTATCTTGGTTAATGGTACCTTACTTACTGGAATGAATAATGCTATTAATCCTCCAATTTTGATTATCATTGATACAGAATATAGGATTGATTCTGGGAATACAAATGAATACCATCCTACAAATTCTCCCAATGCTAAAAGTCCTAATCCTACAGCAACTGAAATTGCTCCTTTATTCCTATTTTCAAAGTATGATAACATTGTTTCAATCGCACCATATGCTAATAAAATAAATGAAACAGATCGGAAAATATGTTCTAATTGAACAGAAGAGACTAGGAATAATGGTATTATCCCAACTGATCTAAAATAACTAGATTTTGGAAAAAATGATTTTATGCTATGTGAAAATGCAATAAAAAAATACCCTATTGTTTGAATTGCAATTCCTAAAGTTTGAATCCATCTTTCAACACTTCCAGTTTTTGTGATAAAATCTTCCACCATATATCCAGACCATATGATGAAAAATCCTGCACTAATTGAGAAAAATGCAATTGATAATCTAAATAATGTTGGACTGCCTGTATTTCTAAATCCAATGTATGACATTATTCCTATTACAAGTCCTACCAAAAATCCTACTAGATTAAGAATATTCTCTAATAAAAATTCCAATGATGAATAGAATTATGTTTAATTAATTATTTTAATCTGATGAATGATTACACTATCTTGTTAATCCCATTCATCCAAAGAACCTGCAGTCTGCCCTTCGGTACTACTTGCATAATCTCCTAAAATATCTGAATATTTTGGTTCATTATGAGCCACATATTTTACATATTCTCCATAACTCATATCAAAATCACAAGAACCACATTTTACTTCAGAATAATCCATTGCTAATTCTGCATTTTCTTTACATTTTGGGCATTTTATCTTCATGCCCACATAGTTCTTTGATAATTATTATTGTTTTACATTCAATAAAAGATAAAAGGAGTTCATTATTCTTATTTTTCATGAGTCGCACTTGCACAAAATGTAAGAATTCTATTCCTGATAACGAAGAACTAGGAGTTGTTGCAGCAAAATACCCTACATGTAACAAATGTTGGGCTGAATGGAAAGAATATCAAATTATGGTCATGAATGAGATGAAACTTGACATGTCTATGCTGGATCATAGAAAATTATTGAAAAAACATGAGAAGATCTTTGTAGGTGTTTTGTCTTCAGAAGGAGAAGTAATTGACTACACCAATGAAGATAATCGAAAACCTGAAGAACGACCAGGCACCTAAAATTTTAAGTGTTTTTTAGCATTTTCTGGTACAACTATCAAAATTCGTCTTTTTGAATTTTCATCTAAATTATTGATTATTTTTTTAATTGTAATTGCAAGAGTTTCTCTTTCATTTTCTTCTAATGTCAAAAATATCTCCAAAATCCCATCAACATTAAATTCAATTAGTTTTTGCGGTGATCGTGCAATCTCTGTGATATATGCTGAAAATAATCCCTCTCTTTGCTCTTCAGATAACGTTGTTAAAATTTTGAGCCATGTTTTGAAAAGTTTTGCAAAGTTAGGAAAAGGAATGCTAGGACCAGCTTCTAGCGCATTATTAATAACTTCAATTTTTTCAGAATCAGGCAATGAAAAGAATTCTATCATTCTTTTTTTTAAAATTGGATTTCTTAGGAAATCTGGTAAATTTGCCAAGTTAATGATTATATTTCCTGCAAAATTTTCGCCTACCATCGATCTAAACTAATCATTGTTGAATATAAAATCATGGAAAATACTTTAGCTTAAATAAACGAAATTAAAGTTTAGCAATATGACATCCACTGTAGTTGTTGGCGGATTTTTTGGTGATGAAGGCAAAGGAAAGATCATCTCATATTTGGCAATTAAAGATAATCCAAAAATAATTGTACGTGGCGGTGCTGGTCCCAATGCTGGTCATACAATTAGAGATGGAGATAAAGTGTATAAAGTAAGAATGCTCCCAAGTGGATTTCTAAATAAAAATGCCAAAGTAATGATTGGACCTGGAGTTGTAATTAATCCGGATATTCTCAACAAAGAAATTAAAGATTTTGATGTTACAGGGCGTGCATTTATCGATAAACACTGTGGAATCATTGAAGAAACTCATCTAACTAGAGATTCAAAAGGAGAATTAAAAGAAAAAATTGGTAGTACTGGTTCAGGTACTGGTCCTGCTAATGCTGACCGTGCTATGAGAGTTTTAAAACTGGCAAAAGATTTCGATTCTTTATCTTCATTAATTGTGGATGTTCCTTTAGAGATAAATTCTGCACTTGATGCAAATGAAAATGTCTTGGTAGAGGGTACACAAGGAACGTTTCTTTCACTATGGCATGGAACATACCCATTTGTTACTTCCAAAGATGTCACTGCCTCTGGGATTTGTGCTGATGTTGGTCTTGGACCTACCAAAGTTGATGAAGTAATTGTTGTTTTCAAATCATATGTTACACGTGTTGGAGCGGGACCTCTTGACAAAGAACTTTCTCTTGAAGATGCAGAAAAAAAAGGGTGGTCTGAATTTGGCACAGTTACAGGTCGCCAAAGAAGAGCTGCAGATTTTGATTTTGATTTAGCTAGGCGTGCAATCATGCTCAATAGTGCAACACAAATCTCAATAACAAAATTAGATGTGCTCTTTACTGATTGTGCAGGAAAAACTTCTTACACTGATTTGTCTGATGATGCAAAATCATTCATTGTAAATATTGAAAAAGAATTAAACACGCCTGTTACAATTATCGGAACTGGTCCTGACGTCAATGATGTAATTGATAGAAGAAATTAGGCTCATCTATTTTGGATAAGTTTAATTTGATAATAAACAGCTAATCCCTGTGGAAAAGTTACAAATCACTGATAAATTACCACGTTACATTCAAGTTCATTCCACTTTAGAATTTACTCGACTTGTTTGCGCATTAGAACGTGCCCCACGTGTTTCATTTTTACATGATTACCTTGGAAAGAAAATTTTATCTGTACAAATGGATATTTTAAAAGAAAAACCAATTGTATATTACACACATCTAGAAAATCACGGTCACTATCTTTGTTATGGATTAAAGGGAGGAAAAGAAGAATCTAAAATTGTCGATACTACTTCTGATGCCAGTAAACTTTATTCTCCAATTGTTAGAATAAAATCATTACCTAAAACACTGCAACCTGGAAATGGTACACTTGATAGGTATCAATCTATTGAATTGGAAGACATGTACAGTCTAGCAAAACTCACTTGGGGTATGGAAGAAATTCCGTTTCCTTTATTCTTGTTTCCCCATAATGATAAATGGCTAATTGGTGTTTTCATGAATTTTAATGATGAAGGAACATCATATTTTTGTCATGTTGTATTAGATTCAGATCCACAAAAACCCTTTTTGAAATTTTCTACAGTAAATGGCACTCAACCCACATTCGTAGAAAATCCTTCGGAACATGGTTATTCTTATATCAAAATAATAAAATTGAAAGACACCCATCCACTAGTAGATTATGACCACCTTCAAAACTAGACTTTCCCAGATCTCAAAAATTAATGGCAAAGTCATTCTTGCCAACGATTATGATTTTTCTGTTAAAAATTTAGAATCAAAAACAATTCAAAACATAAAGCAATTACATCCATTTCTATGTGGAATTAAACTAAATTTTCATTTACTTCTTCCATTGAGTGGCAAAGAAATTCTAAAAATTAACAAAACAGCACACAAGTATGGATTACAAACTATCGCTGATATCAAACTTAATGATATTGGAAATACAAACAGAGTAACTGCTGAACATTTATGGAATTTGGGATTTGATGCAGTTATTGCAAATCCGATTATGGGTCTTGATAGCTTAGAAAATTTGGTACAATCTGCTCACAAAAATGGAAAAGGGGTAATTACACTATGTCATATGAGCGCACCTGAGGCTAAATTGTCATATGATATGGAAATTAAAATGGGAAAAAAGCAACAATTATACGAATTGTTTTTGAATTGGGCCATTACTGCGAAGGTTGATGGAATTGTAGTAGGAGCTACATTTCCAAAAATTATTCAATATTGTTCTAAAAAAGCAGGAAAAAATTTGAGTATCTTTTCTCCTGGTGTAGGTACTCAAGGCGGTAGTGCAAGTGAAGTAATTTCATCTGGAACAAATTATTTAATTGTGGGTAGAACTATTTTAAATTCTAAAAATCCAATACAAGTTGCAAAAGAATTACAACTACAGAGTTTTGGAAAGTAACATTTGTGCTTTTGTTAACACAGTCTTTGCATTATCAAAAGTAGTTTTTTCCATTGCAGTGTTATAATCCACCCATGTATAATCTGAATGTTCATGAGAAATTTCTACATTTTTAATATTTGTTTCAGCCAATAAAAATACCACTTTCTTATGAACTAATTCACCTTGATATTGAAAATTATATTCAATCCATTCTTCAAAATTATTTAAAAATGTTACATCTGTAATTCCTGTTTCTTCTTTTGTTTCTCTTATAGCTGTTTCATAAATTGATTCTCCTTTTTCCATTTTACCTTTTACAAAGTCCCAATGCCCTGAAGGGTAATGTAAAAGTAAAAATAAATTTTTAGATTCTTCTTTTCTAAATAATACAATTCCTGCAGATGTTTCTTCAATCATTTTCCTAATCTCCTCTTCCTCACCTGATATGTTCTAATAGCTCTCATTAAATCTATTTTTCTAAATTCAGGCCAAAAAATATCTATAAAGATTAATTCACTATAGGCACTTTGCCATATCAAAAACCCACTTAATCTCTTCTCTCCTGAAGTTCTTAATACCATATCTGGTGATGATTGTGGTAAATGTGATGTGTAAAGATTTAATTCAATTTCTTTTTTATTGATATCTTCTACATTAAGAGAACCTTCTTTTATTTTACTTCCAATTTTTTTTACTGCGTCTACTAATTCATCTTGTCCACCATATGCAAGCGCAATATTTAGAAAATGATTGCTATAATCCTTTGTAGCATTATCTAACTGTTGTAAAATTTCTTTAATGGCTTCTGGAAGAAGTTCTATTCTTCCAATTCCTTTTACTCTCATTTTACATCTATGAATTCTTGGATCATTCAATAATTTTTCTAATCTCATTTGAATTAATTCATAGAGATGTTCTAATTCATCATCTTCTCTTTCAAGATTTTCTGCTGAAAGGGCATACAGAGTGACAATTTTAATATCAAATTCTTCACACCAATCAAGAAGATTTTCTACTGCATCAGCTCCTTTCCAATGACCTTTTTTTGGAATCGATAGATGTCTTTTTGCCCACCTTCTATTACCATCTAAAATTACGGCAACATGATTTGGAATGTCTCCATTTTGAATTTCATTTTCTAATCTTTTACCATATATCTTATAGATACCTGATAACTGAAAAACCAAATCTTTAATTTTACTAATGTTTAATCACCATTTAATGATTCATACTTGATAGAAGATATCAGTGTTTTCAGAAATTGGATTTATTGATTAATTTTAGAATGAATTCAGTCTGAAATCATTTCTTGTTCTTTATGTTTTCTATATTTTTTAAAGAGAATCGTAGCTGAGATTAGCGTTACTGCTAATCCGCCTAGCAGTGGTGGAATCAAAGTAAGAGAAGGCTCATCATTAATCATAATTTTAGTAAATTGTAATATTGTTGGATAAATTGCACCTAATACAATTACTCTCAAAATATCACTAATTTGCCTTGGAATTCCACCCATCCAATTACTTAGTAATGTTCCTGCAAATATTGAACCCATCCCAATCCATAAAATTGGCATTGCCCCTGACACAAATTGACCCACAATTATTTTATCAGTAATTATTGAAATGAATTGTGCATCAACTTTAACTAATTCTGAATCTACAGTATTAACACCAGCTGGTACTGAAGAAAGAATTAGTAAAACTCCTGCAACCATTGTAAACATTCTGATAAAACCCATTGGCGTTGGCTTTGACCAACTTGATAATTTTCTATCAATATCAAATGCTCTAATTAAAAACGTAGCACCCAAAATACTTACAAGTACTGCAAATATTTCTGCGGTGTAGCCAATCACTGTTGCTACTCCTCCAATTAACAAAAGAATTCCTGGAACTCCTAAAACGAATTTTGAATATTTTGAATCATATACAAGCATTTTAAGATATTTTCCAAAAACTGCATAAGAATATTCTACACTTCTACTAACTTTCATTACTACACGTTGTACAGATACTACTGGAAGCACGTTTTGAATTACTGGTATGACACTTTCATCATCTTCACCGTCAGAAACAATAATTGCACCGTTTGCAGAAAATTTTTCTAAAACTTTTCTTATTTCTAATAGAATTTTTTCATCGGCTTGAACTCCTCTGTTTTTATCTCCTGCAACAATTACAACTTCTACTTGGTATCCTTTACTGATTAAATCTTTATATGTTTTAATTGCCGCAAAAATGGAATTTGAATCTGCATCTTCAGGATCTTCTAAAGCTAATCTCTGAGCTGCCTCAATACATGCATCTCTACCGATCACAGGTGTAATGATACCTGCTTTATCACCTACATCATTATCTCTGTCAACACAAATTACTAGTAACTTGTTAGATGTTGACGCATTAACATCTTTTTCAATTTCCCCTGTTCGCTGAGACATTCAAATTTCTCTTACGGAATTGCTTTTTAATGATTTCTAACTACTACAAATAGTACAATTTGGTTTTGAGGCTAATCTGGTCTTGATTGTTCAGATATTTTAACAAATTCTTTAGATTCAAACTTTAACATGTTTATTTTTTCCAAAGTTTCATTCATTTCATCTTCTGTATTGCCATTTTCAATCATGTTGGCTAAAACCTTGGTTTCTAAAATATAGGAATTAAATGATTTTAAAGCATCCATGTAACTAATGTAACTTGTTTGCCATTCTTTAGATGGTTTTGATGTCACAAATTCACTTATTTGTGTAGTTACTTGCGATGATGTCACTTCACTTACTCCAATATAGTCTTGTGGAGAAATTTTCCCTGTTCGTAGATTGTCATATTCAATCCCAATTGATTCTTCTAAAACTTCATGGATATTTTTTACGCCGTCCAAATAATTTTTATAATCGGCTACAACAAAAGTTGTTTCAACATTTTGAGGAATAATCCATAACAAAAAACTTGCACCTGTAATTGCAGCTAAAATTATGACCGTTGTTGCAATTCCTTTTTTTGATGCCATTTTATAATTTTACTAACGAGGAGTTTATAATTGCTAATAATTAACGAAATCCTAATTTTTTAAACAAATATTGGGAAAAATATGATTTTTCACCAAGTCATTAAGATTTTTTTTAAAATAATGGTATTTTTTTGTAAATATCAATAAAATTGTTTTTTCGATGCCTAAAAAAATTTACACACATCTAGTCTATAGTGAAATAATTTTCACAGCCTCTGCCTAAATACCACAAAGTTTGATAAATTTCATAATGGTTCAAGCATATTGCGTAAAATGCAGAGCAAAAAGGGATATCAAAGATCCCAAAGAAACTACTCTAAAGAATGGACGTCCTGCCGTAAAAGGTACATGTCCAACATGTGGTACTAACGTATTCCGTATTGGTGCAATGCCAAAAGAATAAGATTACACAAGGTACACACGATTTCTCTTTTTCAAAACCAATATAGGGTCAACCCTGCACCATTTTTTAGTGACTAAATCCAACTATGAAAATCTACTTGATCGTATTAAGGATAAACTAGGTGATACTAACAAGGAATCTAAAACTAGATTTGAACTTCCAGTTGTGGATGTGATGTGGGAAGGACAAAAGACCTTTTTGAGAAATTTTTCAGAATTTCCAAAGATTTTACGTAGAGATCCTGAAAAAGTTTTACAATACCTTTCAAAAGAATTTGCAGTTCCAGCAGAAAGACTGGGAGATAAGGCAATGTTTGTTGGCAGAAGAGCCCCTGATGATTTTACAAGATTATTTCAAATTTATGTAAAAGATTATCTTGAATGTACAACTTGTAAAAGCCCTGATACAAAAATCGTTAAAGAAAATAGAATATCATTTTTAATTTGTGAAGCTTGTGGTGCAAAATCTACTCTGAAAGGCAAATATGCGTAATGCAATTCTCTGTTCGAACTAATAACTATCAAAAACAATCAATGCTCAACATTTGTGATGCTAATTTACTGGGAAAAAAAATTATTCAAAATGATTTAACTGTACATATTAGCAAAAATTATTACGGAGATAGATTTGTTGAAAAAGATGAAGCCGAATCTTTATTGAAAAATTCATCAATAATAAACATGGCAGGAAAAGAAACTGTTTCTTTAGCTCTGAAATTAGAAATTGGTTCTAAAAATGCTGTAAAGATAATTTCTGATGTTCCATTTTTAATTATATTTCAAGTGTAAAATTGTTTGATTTGCTTTTTACTTTACAAACTTTTTTAGTTTCTAACAGAAACCCATTTTATCTAGTAGGAGTATCTTTTTTTTAAATGACTGATATAATTAGCAAAAAACTAGAATCTAAATTAGATAATAAGCTAAATTCAAAACGAAAACGATCACCTTTAGAAGATGGATTCAAAAAAGGAAAAGTAGTAAATGAAGTTTTGGATAAACCAACTGTCATGACTCTTTACAAAATGATTACTGATCATGTTATTGCATATGTTAACGGTACAGTAAGTGCTGGAAAGGAGTCTGTTCTTTTTTGGGGAGTTGATGATGACGGTGCTAGTGTTGCATTAAAAATTTATTTGGTGAGTACTGCAAATTTTAAAAAACGTGCGCCCTATATCCTTGGAGATCCTCGATTCTCTCATCTCAAAAAAGGAACAAAAAATCTTGTTTATCTATGGGCAAGAAAAGAGCATCGAAATCTAACTCAATGTTATCGGGCTGGAATTCCAGTTCCTAGACCATATTATGTTACAAATAATGTTCTTGCTATGGAATTCATAGGTGATGGTGGTACACCTGCAAAGCAATTACTAACTTCAGAAGTTGATGCGAATGATTACGTACAGGCTATTTCTATCCTTAGGGATCTTTACAAAAAGGCAAAACTGGTTCATGGTGATTTTTCAGAATATAATATTTTTAAAACAGAAAAAGGTTTGGTTGTTTTTGATCTTGGTTCTGGGGTAGATCTTAGACATCCAAACGCTCATGAATTTCTTAAACGTGATATTAATAACATTGGAAGATTCTTCAATAAAAGAGGAATTCTTGTTGAAGATTCAGATAAAATATTTGAGGATATTGTAAAATGAGCTTTGAAAAATTAATTCGTATTCCAAATGATCGAGTTGGGGTTTTAATTGGAAAGGCGGGAAATGTAAAATCAAAAATTGAAGAATCTTGTCATGTTTCTATAGAGATTGATGGTGACAATGGTGAAGTTTTTATAAGAACTCATGGAGATGTTGAGAAAATTCAACCATTCAAAGCTATGGAAATTGTCACCGCAATTGGCAGAGGTTTTTCTCCTGAAAATGCAATGACTTTACTAGAAGGTGAAAATGCATTACATGTAATAGATCTTAGAGAATTTGCAGGAAAATCTAGTGCAAATGTTGAAAGGATAAAAGGGAGGATTATTGGAGAGGGTGGTAGAGCAAGACGAAATATGGAAAATCTTAGTGGTACTCATATCTCAGTTTATGGAAGAACTGTTTCAATTATTGGTGATTCAAGTAAATTACGTGTAGCTGTTGATGCAATATCTGCTATTTCAAGTGGAAGTATGCATGGCGCTGTTTATACAAAGTTAGAAGCTGTTAACAGGAAAGCAAAAATAGAAAGAATGCAATTATGGGAAGATCAAGATGTCTTCTATTAAAGAACAATTTAATCAAATTTCCCCAAGTGAATTCTTTTACAGTAATCGTGATTTAGCTGGATTTAGTAATCCTACAAGATCTTTATATACTGCTGTAAGAGAATTTGTTGAAAATGCATTAGATGCATGTGACCAAAAAGGGATTCTTCCAGACGTTCATTTGATTATCACAGCAGTTGATCCTGATAAGCCAGATCCTAAACCGTACATATTGACTGTAAAGGATAATGGTCCTGGAATAGATGCAGAACATATTCCACTTGCTTTTGGAACTGTACTTTATGGTTCTAAATTTGGACTCAAACAAGCTAGAGGCATGTTTGGACTTGGAGCAACTATGGCAATTCTTTATGGGCAAATTACTACTAACAAACCAGTTACAGTCAAAAGTTCTGTAGATGGTGTTACACAAGATGTATTTGAATTATTACTTGATATTCAAAAAAATAAACCTATAATAGTAAAACATACAACAAAAGAAGTTTCAAAAAAAGGACTTTCTGTGAGTATTTGTTTAGAAGGTGACTATTCAAAAGCAGGAACTAAAATTAGAGATTACGTTTATGAAACTTCATTAATTACTCCATACGCTTCAATAACTTTTGATGATCCAAAGGAACAGAGATTTAGTCATCCTAGATTTGTAAAAGAAATTCCTCCACCTCCAACTATTATTCGACCACATCCACATGGAATTGATGTAGAAAGAATTCGAAGAATGATTGTTGAATCTCAATTTGAAATTCCTATCATTGATGATGCAATGATAGAAAAAGTTAGAAAAGATTTAGGATTATCTGTAAAAAATCTTAGTTTTACTGTAATCATGGAAAAAGCAAAGAAAAAATGGAAAACACTTCCACGTCAAGTTAGAGTAGTAATATCTTTAATGTCATTTTTAAAAATGGATTTTGAAAAATTAAACAAAATTAGAATTGAAGATATTGACATACCAAATAAAAAATTATATTATTGGGATTTTGGTGATTCACAATCAAAATCTGTAGATATGGATCCTGAAAGTCAATATTACAAACAATTAACTAATACTGTTCAAGGTGAACCTCTTACAACATTTCTGACAAAACGTTTTCAAAGAATAGGACCTACCACTGCTGTGAAATTTGCAGAATATGCTGGATTCAAGCCTGAAAAACGAATGGGCACTTTGTCAAACCAAGAATTAGTAAACCTTAGTGATGCACTTCAAAAATTTGAAGATTTCATGGCTCCTGATTCTACTTGTCTAGCACCTTTAGGTGCAGATCCACTTGAAAAAGGAATTAAAAAATTCTTTAATCCTGATTTTTCTGCTGTTGTACAACGTCCAGCATCTGCATATTCTGGATTTCCATTTATTGTTGAGATGGGCATTGCTTATGGTGGTGATATAAAATCAGGAGGACCACATGTTTATCGATATGCCAATAGAATTCCTTTACTATATGATGAAGGTAGTGATGTAGTTCTCAAAGTTGTTAATGAAACTGATTGGGGTAGATACAAAGTAAAAGGAGAACCACCATTCATTATAGTTTCTCATATTTGTTCTACTAGAATTCCGTATAAAACTGCCGGAAAAGAAAATGTAGCAGATAGACCTGAAATCGAGCGAGAATTAAGATTGGCTTTACAATTATTGTCTAGAAAATTGGCAGCATACATGTCTAAACGAGGTCAAGCTGATATGGCAAAAAAGAGATCAAATCTTTATGCAAAGTATATTCCATTAATAGCAGAATTTTGTACAGAACTTGCTGGAAAAAAGAAAGAACCTAATTATAAGAAAATTCTAGAAAAAAATGTAATTGAATCTAAACAAACAGTAGAGGAGGAAAATGAAATTGGCAACAACTAAGAAAGAACAAACTAAGATTAAAGAACGAAGCAAAAAAGCTGATGAAAAACAAAAGAATATTCTTGAGATGCTTAAAAGTCATGGTGCAAAAATATATGATGACCTAGATAATGGCCAGTTTCCAAAATTCTCTATTCCTAGTAGATCCGTAAGTAACATTGTTTTTGATAAAAAACTTCGACAGTACATTTTAGGAACTAATGCTGCCGTAAGAAGCTCAAGAAATTCTGCACAATTAAGATCTTTTACACAATTGATGTGGTTGGCATTTTTTGCAAATAGATTAACTCAAGAAAGAAAATCCTCTACTTTAAGAGATATCTATTATTCATCACAAGCTTTCGCTATTGAATTTGAAGACCAATCTGAATCTGATAATATTATTGTCGATTTAGAGGCTATAACTTCTAAACCTAGAGAAGATTTTCACATATTTCCTGAAGAGAGAAGTTCAATCTTTGGAGATTTGACCATTGAATATACTATTCCTGGATATGAAGGGAAAAAAATGAATCTGTCTAATCACCCTGATGGATATTCCATCGGTCCTAGTTTAACAACTGCTGAATTAGTTGATACTAGTGCAGAAATTGTTATTGCTATTGAAAAGGGTGGTCTTTTTACAAGATTTGTTGAGGAACAAGTTGATAAAAAATTCAAATCTATTATTATCAATACTGGTGGACAAGCACCGCGTTCAACTAGAACATTGTTAAAAAGACTACATGAAGAAATGAATTTACCTGTAATTGTTTTAACTGATGGAGATGTGTATGGGGAACATATTGCAATGGTTATAAAATCTGGTTCTGCCAATGCTGCTCATCTTAGAGACCTAACAGTTCCTGATGCAAAATGGGTTGGTGTATGGGCTACTGATATTGAAAAATACAAGTTACCAACAATCCCAATGACTGAATCTGATATTAAGAGATGTTATGATTTGCAAAAAGATCCTAGATATCAAGATGGAGTATGGAAAAAAGAGCTAGATGTATTTTTAAGATTAAAAAGAAAAGCAGAACTCGAGGCTTTCTCAAAATATGGGTTAACAAACATTACAGATAAATATTTACCACAAAAATTAGAATTAGCAAAAAGTCTCTAATTATTTTATTCTTAGTGTTAGTACACCGTTTTTATATTTGAAATCAAATATTTGCATTTCTTTAACTCCTTCTATTGGAATTTCTTTTGAAAATCCTGATGTTCCACGTATGTATAAAATCCCGTCAACTAATCTTACTGTAATCTTGTCTTCAGGACCTGGAACTTCTGCAACAAAAACAAATTCTTCTTCACCTTTAATCAAATCATATACCCAATTCTTTGTTTCTTGTTCTCTTGCCTGCGGGTATGTCGGTTTTTGATTTTTTGCCATTTTCTTTAGAACTTTCACCCAGTAAAACATTGTAAGACCAGCTGCACCAATTAGAATAAAACTCACAAATCCAGAATCTGCTCTTTGTGTCATTATATATATAATTCCTAAAAACAAAATAACAATTATGGGAATTGCAAAATTTAATGATTGTTCATTTGAATACGCTCCCTTATAACTTGACAAACAGTGAAAATTAATGTCTGCCAAATATAAAGTATCTTTGGTAATTCTTTGGATAACGATTTATCACTTGATCCAAAAAATGACTCTCTATTCTTGGCTCTCATTCTGCCCCAGTAACTATCGTAGAATTTAGAGATTATCAATGTCCATTTTGCCAAAAGTGGAATATGCAAACAAAACCTGCCATTGTGAAAAATCTTATTGAAACTGGAAAAGCTAATCTAATCTATGTGGATCTTGCAATAATTGGGCCTGACTCCATTAAAGATCATGTTGGAAGTTATTGTGCAGACGAACAATGACTGTATTGGCAATATCATGATTATGTGTATGCAAATCAAGGACATGAAACTAACGGAAGGACAAATTCAAAAAATCTGAAATTATTAGTATCTGGCATTGATGGAATGGATGCAGATTCATTTGCACAATGTCTTGATTCTGGAAAATATGAACAAAGAGTAAAGGATAACAAAAAATTATAACTGATGCTGGTGCACGTTTCACTCCTTCATTTGTTATAGTTGGCCATTTTGGTGATACAATACCAATATCTGGTGCTCAACCGTATTCTGTATTCCAGAAAGCCGTAGAAGATATGCTTGCTGGACTGTAAAATTTGTAATTCTATGAAAGACAACGATTCATTTAGAGATCGAGTTCTTTTGGTAGGGGCAGTTTGTTTAGTTATCCTTTTTCTATTAGATTTTTTCAGAATAAATCTAATAAATAATGTCACAGTAATTGTGGTAATTGGTACTGGATTAATTGTTATAATGTATGTACAAAAAACTGTTGAAAAAGCTAAAAATTCCTAGAATTTTTTCAAAGAACCAACACTTCACACAATTGGGAAATAGGTTAAATTCAATGTTCACATGCACGTATCATGGACAGTAACATCAAATCTAGTCAAGATAAACACGAAGAAATTTTATCCTCATTATGTGATGTCCTAAAAGAAGATACTTCGGAAGTTATTAAAAAATTAGAATCACAGGTACCATCTCTGTTTCAAAATTATTCAAATCTGTATACTGAATATCTTCACATGTTTGATGATCTTTTTGGTACTTGCTATATCTCAGAAAAACAGTTTTTTGACAAATTAAATATTGATCCGATAATATTGAAACAAATCAAAGAAAATTCAGAAACAATAAAGAAAAACTGTTTTGAAAGTATAGATATGAATACAAAATATATGAATGAATATTTTAAGATGAGAATTTCAGCAGTAAAATCATTTGATAATTTTATTCATATAATGATGGAATCATATGCAAAAACATTATCACAATTCAATCATTTTTCAACTCAGAAAAATTAAATAAAAAATTAGGACAATATTTTCTGACTAATTTTTGGTATCAAGAAGAGTGTTAAACTGATTTTATAAATCCCACTTAGATTAATCTATTGTCTTCTTTTATTGTATTTAATACAATGTGAGTTACAGTATTTTCAATATTGGGAATGGTGGATATTTTTTTTACAAAAACACTCAAAGATGCTCTGTCTTTGAATTTTGCAATTACTACTGTATCAGCATCCCCTGTTATGTCATAAACAGCGATAACATTGTCTTGTTTTGCAATCTCGTTTTCAATTTCTAACATTTTTCCTTGAGTGGTTTTAATTTCGATTATTGCTGTAATGTCATATCCAAGTAATTCATGGTCAAGTCTAGCAGCATACCCCTTGATGATCTTTTTTTCTTCGAGTTTTTTTATTCTAGAAATCATGGTCACAGTTGATACTCCTAATCTATGAGATAGTTGTCTTGCAGATTGCCTTGCATCAGTTAGAAGATATTTTAGAATTTGAACGTCTTTGTCATCAATTTTCATACTATATCTTGATTAAACAAATATTTAAGAATATGATATAA
>JAPFBP010000046.1 GCA_029250275.1 Candidatus Nitrosopumilus sp.
CCACTCAAAAAGTTCGTGGCACTTCCTCTGGACTTTGAAATGATACCATTAGATGATATCATAAAGACTGATGGCGTGATACGTTGTACAAAATGCAAATCTTGGAGCAGGAAATGCAGTTGACTGTATCATAAAAGAGACGGTACAAAAGACAATTCAGAGGCTTGAGAGAATTGAGTAGTCTTAAAAACAAGGAAGATGCCAACAAAGGAGTATGTCTAAGACAAAGACTGCAAATCCCTTTGACTATCTTCCAGAAGACAAACTGGAGATAATCAGAAAAGATTTTGAAAAGGGAAACTATAGATCAGATACTTTTGAGAAGCACCTAAAATCACTGCATGAGGATGATATGATTCCAGAAGAAGTGCTTGATATCATAGAATTCAGAAGCAGTGCTGATGGAAAGAAGACATTCAAGACTTCAGACGAGTTCATCAAGTGGCTTAACAAGTAACAATGATTTAGTGGGAAATCAAGACAGAAACAAAATTCAAAAAACAATACAAACACCTTGATGGTCAAATCAAACAACGAATTAATCATGCAATACAAGACCTAGAAAATTCTGAAAACCCTTCAGAATTGGGAGTTTACAAACCAGGCATGCGAATATTTGCATACAATGTAGGAAAGTACAGAATATTATACAACATAAGGTATTCTGAAAATATCATAGACTTGATGCGAGTATGCGACCACAAGTCAGTGTATAACAAAGACTGATAATTTTTTCTTGACTGAGTCTACTGACCCCAACCCATTTTATTTTTAGCGCAAGCTAGAAACCGACTCAGCGGATGGGTGTGCGGTACAGTGTCAGACAGTTAGCACAACTGTACACAGATGACACAACAAATCTATTTGTGATCTACCAGGGAATCCCCCTGATGATCCTGTAATGATTCAAGCAGTAGATGGATTATTCCATCAAAGGCAATCATGCAGGAGCTCAATTGTATCGTTCCTTCGGAACAGCAATTGGGTTGGCTTTGTCCATTGGGCATTGCCGAAACCATACTTTTATGATATAAAGAATGGTAGGGGAAAAATCAAAATAAAAAATAAAAATGATGATTCTACTTACCATTTTTGATATGAAAAAAAGGCTGTCAGTAGTTACTGATAATCAAACAACTTGAGTCAGACAATTAAATTCTTAAAAAAGAACTGTACGTAATACCATACACCACAATGCAGGTCTGGGCAATGACTTTTGTTCCATGACGTTCACGCACCAGAAAGCAATTGATTAACGGTTCACTGCAGTTGCCAGCTGCGATATCACTTGAGGTGAAAAATTCTGGCAAATATTTCCATTAAATGTAAAATATCCATTCACCATTCCATGTATTCTTTATACCACTACTGGAAATCAAAAAAAGAGACCTATGACAAACATTTCTCAGAGGTTCAAACAGGCAGATTACTCCCTTTAAATTCAAAATTTTCTCTACCAAATATTGCCAAAACTGACCCATCAAATAAGAATCAAAAAAGAAAATTATGGCACATACAGACATGATTCTTACAATGTTGTCATACCATACAAAACATCTCAGGAAATGCAACTATCAGACAACATGATAGTTCATGCCACCATATCTGAGAAAACTGCGACCATGCGCCTTTACAAGAAACCTGCGAAGAACTCTGTACAAATCAAGATACGACACAAGCTGACAAAAACCTACAAGAATCAAAGGTATCACTCCACAAGAATAACAATACCGATCCAATTCGTAAAAAGTCTTAATTTGACAAAGAACCAATCACTTGAGATTTACCATACGCAAAACACAATAGTCATCAAAAAACAACTAAAGAACTATAATCAAAATTCATCAAAGTCCTAGTTTTTCTGTTTCCGTCCAATTAACTTTAACACTTTAACTTTTTTCTTTCTAAAATTAATTTTCTATCCCCGTATTCATTTGATTCAAAGATCTAAAATTAACCTGATTGCAGAAAATTAATTTTATTTGTGATTGTATTAAAATCAATTTGATTCGAGTCGTGCGCCCCCCACGTTTAATTTTTAAACTTTAAGATCCAGATATCATTTCAGATTAACTTTAACCTGATGCAAATCATTACATGTATTCATTAGATTCAAAAATTTCAAATTAATCCAATAAGCGTATCATAGTCCAGAACCGTACTTAATTTGCATAATCATTCCAATTGAAATTAATAATTTGAAAATTAACTTTTACTAGAGAGATTGTGTAAATCAAAAATTAATTTAATATCATATTTCTGCATTACTCCGTAGCAGTTCTATCGTTTCAATATATCATTCTAGTTATTCTCCCAACATATCATTATAACATATCATCATATCATCATTAGAATAGTTAGAAACTGCTCATCTTTGACTCTTTTATCTATAAATATTTTCTCTGAAAATCACAGTCAATCAAATTAAAATTAATTTTTTATTCATTTCAAGATTAATTTCATTTTTCATTTCAAGATTAATTTCATTTTTCATTTCAATAGACATAGGCCCCCTTGCGATTGAAAATTAATTTTTTGTATCTTGATTTTGTATCTAGAGTTTCTAGGTCGCCCCCCTTTGCCGGAATTTAATTTTGCATGTCAGAATTAATTTTAATTGTGTTGCTATTCCCAAGTCTGAAATTCTAGATGCAAAACTCATATTCTCTAAAACATGCATGTCAAAACGTCAGTTTGTTCTTGATTGAATAACAATTAGCGGGGTAGTGCGCGGGAGAGGGATTCGAACCCTCGAGTCCGGAAGAACTATCAACTCTTAAGGCTAACGCAATAGACCAGGCTATGCGATCCCCGCTTAGGCTTAAAAACAATAGTAATTTATAAAAATAAAAGGCATGTACCAATAACAAGGTCTTAGGCTAATAATTCCGGAAGAACTATCAGCTGACCCTAATGTTCTCGTGGCAACACTTGAACATTTTTCTATTATTTTAAATGTCACAATATCTTAATTTGGGGTTTTTTACAGAATCAACATAATGAACTGAATAGACATGATCAGTAGATGGGAAAGTACCCCCGACTCATGCTGGAATTTAATTTCAAGTTAGAATTAATTTTAATTGTATTTCCACTCCACTACATTCTTCCCAAGTGTCAGGCTGAAACACATCTCATACATTTGAGATGCTTAAATTAATCATATTCTCGTGAGTCAATAGTTACCATAATGATAATAACAGACGCAGATTTTTCCAATTTTTTCATTGACTTTAGGCATATGTTTGTCAGAAGTTGATTTTTCCAGGTTGCTTTCCCTGGTTTATGCTATACAGCGGTTTCCTACAAGTTAATTTTTGAGATGAACAGTCAGGATTGAGTGAACAGTCAGGATTGAGTGAACAGTACAGATTGTGTAATTCTCTTCCCAAGTGTCAAACATGAGTATTATGTAAATTGGATTCAAAACAAACACAACAAGAAAGGGTTTGTTACAAAATTAAACAAAAAAGAAGGCGCAGATATTGTTGTACAAAATTCAAACACTACAATTGAGGTTGAATTGGGAACTTCAGAAGTTTTGGAAAATGCTAGAAACAACGTAAAACAATTCGACAGAGTTTTGATCTGTTCTGATAGTACATTACAAAACTTGTCTTCCAAAATAAAGCATCAGAAGATTTTATTTTACAAAATCCAAGATAGTTATCTGCAGTTCTTTTCATATCTGATTCTAGTTCTATGAAAACCATTTTTGAGCCATGCAAAGAATCGCTCTACAACATAACGAATTGTATTGTATTTCCTGTATGATTTATTTTTAGATGCTGAACCATTATTTTTTCGAAATGGAATACAATCATTGATGTTTCCAGATTTCAAATAATCTCTAATCGATTTTGCATCATAACCCTTGTCTGAATAAACTGATGCAATTTCTTTGAGAGCAACAGCATCTAAATATTCTGAAATATTTTCCATCACATCAATTAGTTTTATACTGTCATGAATATTTGCTGGACTAATCACAATTGATACTGGTAAGCCAATTAATTCCACTACAACATGAATTTTTGAGCCTGTTATTATAGTGGCCTTTAGGCCACATCTTTTGAATCCATTCTTTGCCTATCTTATCTCGATGTGTAGAGATTTTATCTCTTTTACAAAATCATGTCACGTAAAAATGAATGATTGATCAATATGTGTAGTCAAGAAGCATAACAGTTGGAGATAGTTTATCTTTCCAAGAGTCTAGTTTTTCTACACCGTATCAAAACTTGTAAAGTTTATAACTTGTAACATTTACAAGGATTGTATGTCATTTTCGCTTTATTCAGTATCAGGGCAAGGCTTTGTAGGCAGAGATGAAAATATAACAGAGCTAGTCAAACAACTTTCGTCTAAAAACAAGATAGGTTTTTCATTATCAGGAATACGAAGAATAGGTAAAACCAGCATCTTAAAAGAAACAAAACGACTTTTGGAAAAGAAAGGTATTATTGTAATTTACATTTCGGTTTGGAGTATAGTTCCTTCAACTGTTGATGAATTCGCTAAAATACTAAATCGTGCTACAATTTTGGCATTTGAGAAAAAACTTCCAAAGAAATTTAAATTTGAACACCTTTTAGTTACTGGTACCAAAGCACTACAAACTTTTCTTCAAAATTTAAAATTATCTACTACAGTAGCTGCAGATTTAGAAGCATCCGTATCATATGTAAGGAAAGAATCAGATGATGTAGAAAACGCAATGAAAAAATCATTTTCATTAATTGAAGATCTATCCAGGATGACTAAAACTCAAAGCGTATTAGTTATAGATGAATTTCCTTCATTAGCAGATCTTACATATGGAACAAAAAACCAAAAAATGGGTCTGCAAATTATACAACTTTTGCGAACCTTATTTGAAGATTTTAAATTGACAAAATTAGTTGTTTCGGGTTCATTTCGTGACACTCTTGAAAACTTGGTCACAAAATCAAAAGCTCCATTTTACAAACAATTACTTTTACGTGAAATTATGCCTTTTAATAAAAAAGAAATTGAAGAATTTTTAAAACATTACTTACATACATTAAAATTCTCTGACGAGGATACAAAAAATGAATTATACAAAATTACAAGTGGTATTCCTTACAACTTGCAGTTAATTGGAAAAGAAATCCAATACCTGGAATTAAAAAAGATAGACAGGAAAAAATTGTCTGAAATTATTAAAATTGTACTGCAAAAAGATGGTGAACAATCATTTAAAGAATTTACAGAAAATATTTCTCCATCAGAAATTAAAGTGTTAAAGGGTCTTGCAAAATCTCCAGGACTCTCACCAATTGACATATCAAAACAGGAGTTTATTGATGAAAATAGTGTTAATAACTCTTTGAATCTACTAGGCAAAAAAGGCATTATAAAAAAAGTCAAGCGTGGAAGATACGAATTTACAGACAATTTATTTTCAGAGTGGCTAAAATATCAAAGCTTACTATGAACTTGAGAGATATGTACTTTACAAGTTTTTAATAATTTAGATGTACAAGTCTTGATTCATCATTTCCATTGATTGGTTTGCCGTATCTATCCGGATAATTTGATTTTCAACTAGAAATTCTATTGCATTAAGAACATCATCTTCAGATATTTGTCCTTGTTTAATTGGATTTGTAATTCTAAATTCATTTGCTGAGGAACCAAAACTTCCAGACTGGATTAAGAACATCTTTGTCTGGTATGGACAATGCAAAGAAATTGAAGATCTCGGCTGCAAGAAAAGAGATAGATGTAACTGAGATGGCAGATAAGATAATGTCCGATTATTTGAAGAGATGGTAAAATCTAGGCACAATTGACATAATTTTATAAAATAAAAATTATTGAAACCACATATTAAATAGGGCTTTCAAAGATTTTACACACATGGCAACTAAGAAGTCTCATGGTCGTTCACATGGATTTAAGCATAAATCTAGATCTATAATGACAAAAAAGGCTCCTAGAGGAGTCTCATTTTTGTTACGTGAATACAAAGAAGGTCAACAAGCACTTGTCATTATTGATCCTAGACAACACAAAGGATTACCACACAGACGATATCACGGAAAAGTAGGTATAGTTACAAATGTTGGTAGACGTGCAGTTACTCTTGATGTAAAATTAGGTGATAAAACAAAAACCTTAATCACAAGATTGGATCACATTAAGCCATTTGGTGTATAATATGGAAGAGATAAAAAAGAAACAAGCTATTTCACTTGCAGAAGTTAAAGAAATTTTAGGTAAAGTTGATGTTGAAGAAATGGATCAAATTCAACGTTGGACATATGATTATGTTTCAAAATTTGCAACAACTGATTCAAAAGAAGCAAAAGAAATGAAAAAAGAACTTGTCAAAGTATGTGAATTAACAGAAGATGAAGCTGTTGAAATAGTTAACATTAGACCTACAAGTTTAGCTGAATTACGTTCCTTCACATTTGGTTGGAAAAAATTAATTCTTGCTGAAACCCTAGAAAAAATGCTCAAAATAATCAAGGGGCATTCATAACTTTTTAGGAGCATTCTATTTTGTATCGGGCAAAACCCCCAACTAGAAAGTATGATGAGTATGCATATGTATTGGATTTCAATTCTAGAGGCAAATCATCTACTGTAAGAGGTCGAGATGGAATTATTATCACATCTATTGGAGAAGACAGATTAACTCTATTAGAAATACTTGGAATTCCAAACTCTACATTTGAGATTGGTGAAAAAATCTATATCGGAAAAGACGGAAGAACCAAAGTTCTATCTGTTTTGGGAAAGCTGGAATATGATAATATTTCATCATCTGCTCAAAGTGAATTAGAGTCAGTAGTTGAAAATATTGTAACTAACAATGAAGAAAAATTTGTTACATATCTAAACAATGCACAACCATTAACTCCAAGAATTCATGCATTGGAATTAATTCCGGGAATCGGAAAAACCTACATGAAAAGTATGCTTGAAGAAAGAGAAAAGAAAAAGTTTGAAAGTTATCAGGATTTACAAGATCGTATTGGATTTAAAGATCCAATCAAACATATTTCTGAACGAATCCTGGATGAAATTACAGGCGAAAGTAGAATGAATATCTTTGTTAAGAGATGATAAAACGAAAACGTCTTGGACAACACTTTCTAAATTCTAATTCTATAGCAAAATTTATTGTTTCTGAGGCAAAAATTACAAAAAATGATATTGTCTTTGAGATTGGCACTGGACAGGGAATCTTGACTCCTCTCTTATGTGAGAATGCTGCTAAGGTGATTTCAGTTGATGTGGATGAAGAATTAGTTAGAGATGCAAAATCTAAATTTTCTGATATATCTAATCTAGTCTTAAAATCTGGTGATGGTTTAAAGAATCATGATGTTTTCACTATTTTTGTTTCCAATCTTCCCTATTCTAGAAGTAAAGATGCCATAGAATGGTTAGCACAAACTTCATTTTCTCATGGGGTGATTATGGTTCAAAAAGAATTTGCTGAAAAATTACTTGCCAAATCTTCAAAGCAAAGAAAAGCCATAAGTATTATTGCAACTTCTGCATTTGAAATTACAATGTTGTTAAAGGTGGGTAAAAATAATTTTTCCCCTCCACCAAAAATTGATTCTGTAATTCTAAAAATAGTTAAAAAAAATAATTTATCTAAAGATCTTATTCAAACAATTAATAAAATATTTTCATATAGGAGAAAAACTGTTAAAAATATTTTAAAACAATTTCATAAAGAAACTATGATTGATAAGCGAGTGGATGATCTTTCAGGAGAGGAAATAATTAGTCTTGCAAATAAAATTCTTGAAAAATGAAGAGTATCCTCCGTCTGAGGATACCTTTTTCATAGTAGATAACATTGAGAATGAAACAGGAAATTTTGCCTTGGATGTTGGTAGTGGATCAGGATATTTAACAAAATTACTTTCTAAACATTTTTCATTTGTAGTTGGCACTGATATTAATTTTAATGTATTAAAAAATCAAACTTACAAAACAGAAAATATTGTTTGTTGTAATGGTTCAGATGCATTAAAAATAAAATTTGATTTTATTGTATGTAATTTACCTTATCTTGCAACTGATACAATTATAGACATTGCGACTGATGGAGGTGAAGAGGGATTTGAAATTCCAAAAAAAATATTTGATTCTGTAATTAACAATATGGCTGAACATGGAAAATTTATCTTTGTAACCTCATCATTGTCCAATTATCAAAAATTGATTGAATATGCTCAAAAATTAGGCTTGAAAACAAGAATTATGGCAAAAAAGAAATTATTTTTTGAAGATCTAATCTTAATAGAAACTAGAATTTAATTATTTTCTTAAATTTTCTTTAGCATATGTGATGATTGCATCTGTCATTTGTGTAGTTGATGCGTTGCCACCAATATCCCATGTGACTGCTTTTCCTTCGTTGATTACTTTATCCGTTGCAGCAAAGATTGCATCTCTGATTTCTCTTTCACCAAGATAATCTGCCATCCAAGCTCCTGATAAAACAGTTGCAGTTGGGTTTACTTTGTTTTGTCCTGCAAACTGTGGGGCACTTCCATGGGCTGCTTCAAACATTGCATAGTTGTCTCCAATGTTGGCAGAGTAGATTAATCCAATTGAACCTACAAGAGCTGATGCAAGCTCGGAAATAATATCCATAAATAAATTGGTACTAACTAATACCGAACCATTAAACTGTTCAGTAGCAATTATCATCTGTTGTGCCATGTTGTCTATGTAGATTTCAGATAATTCAATTCCAGTTCCTTCAACTGCTTTTTGTGTTTCCTCCCAAAATATTCCATCAGTTTGTTTTAGGATATTTCTCTTTGTAATTGCAACCATTTTTTTCATGTTGAATTTGTTTGCCCAATCTACTGCAGAATCAACTAATCTTCTACTTCCCTGTCTTGTGATTTTCCTGATTGCTATTGCTACATCATCAGTAATTTTTACCTCTATACCTGTATAGAGTCCTTCAGTTGCTTCTCTGAAACATACACAATCAAGTTTCCTATTTGGTGTTAATCTCTCATAAGTTTTAATTGGTCTGATATTTGCATAAAGATCAAATTTTTGTCTTAATGTAACTGCAACACTTCTAGGTGCACCTGGAACTGGGATTGTAGTTGTTGGGCCTTTGAAACAGCAATCTGATTCTTCTAAAGTTTTCATGGTTGCATCAGGAATGTATGATACATCTTTTCTATCGTTTTTCTCCCATTGCTCTGAGCCTACTTCACAAAGAATTAACTCTGATTGAAAATTACATTCCTTTAATACTCTTAACATTGAATCTACCACTTCTGGTCCAATACCGTCACCTTTCATTACTGCTGCTTTTTTACTCAAAACTGCAAAAATTTGAGGTGTTTATTATTTAATTCTATCTTGTATTTTGAAATATTTTTTATATCTTTTCTATAGAGATGATTTAATACCTAATTTGATAAATAATATTTAAATGCAGATAGTTCAAATCTCTGATCTTCATGTGGGCTCTCAATTTTTACAAGAAAAATTTGATATTTTAGTTGATGAAGTAAATGAACTAAATCCAGATGTGATTGTAATTACAGGTGATTTGACAAATGAGGGATTAATGAGTGAATATAAAAAATGTAAATCATTATTAACAAAATTTAACACAAAAAAAATTATTACGATTAGTGGAAATCATGATTATAGAAACACTGGTTATTTGTTATTCAAAAAATTCTTTCCATTTGAAACTGTCAATGAGTTAAGTGATGATGTTGTACTAGTTACAGTTGGGACTGCTAGACCTGATAGAAATAATGGTGAAGTCGGATATCGACAAAACTTGTGGTTAGAGAGAACTATGAAAAAATACAAAGACAAAGTAAAAATTGTAGCAATGCATCACCACTTAATTCCCATTCCTGATACTGGTTCTGATCAACTTACTGTTGTTGATGCAGGTGATGTTCTAAGAGCAGTGTTAGATTCTAAAGTTGATGTGGTATTATGTGGACACAAACATAGGCCGTGGGCTTGGAATTTTGGATCACTGACTGTAGTTAATGCTGGAACTGCCACATCTGAGCGAGTTTGTGGATTGTTTGAAAATACCTACAACATTCTAACGATATCTGACAAAAAAGTACAAGTAGATCTAAAAATTGTAGGTGGAAAAAGACTCCCAATTGAGGAAATTATGAATAATTATAGCCAATTTGA
>JAPFBP010000047.1 GCA_029250275.1 Candidatus Nitrosopumilus sp.
ATCCCGTCATTGGCTCTTTATTTTTAAAAATATCTTCAATCCGAAATCGGACAATACGAATAAGTATGCTGAATTTAGAATCAATTGAAATGAGCTCAGAAGATTCAAAGATAAGTCAAAATAACAATGAAGAAATTTCTGTGAAAAAATCCACGTTTAAGGGATTAGTTATAGGATTAGTTATACTAGTTGGAATTACATCATTCTTTGCAGGATCGTATACATCAAATTGGAATTCCAATCAGATTACAGCAAAAGATCTTGATGAGTCAATAGCAAAATTAGAATTAAAACTATTACAAAACCAATTGCCTACAAAACAAGCAGTGGAACCAGTAAGAATTTCAACAGACAATGATCCAATTATAGGAAATCCAGATGCTCCAATCACAATAATAGAATTTTCAGATTTTCAGTGTCCATTTTGTGCAAAATTCTACACTCAGACATTACCATTAATTCTTGAAGAATATATCGAACAAGGCAAAGTGAAATTAGTTTTTAGAGATTTCCCTATTCAAAGTATTCACCCTAATGCATTACCAGCATCAGTTGCAGCTGAATGTGCAAATGATCAAAACAAGTTTAGAGAAATGCATGACATGTTATTTGAAAAGCAAAATGATTGGAATAAACTTGAAACTATTGATGCGTTATCTATGTTCAGTCAATATGCTTCAAACATGCAATTAGATGAAGAAATATTTGATTCATGCCTTACCAGTGGAAAACATATTTCAGAAATCAAAAAAGATCTTGATGATGGAAAAGAGTATGGAGTTTCAGGTACACCCGGATTCTTTATAGGAAATGATCAAATTGGATTTGTTGAATTAAAAGGAGCTCAGCCATTTGAGAATTTCAAAAAAATAATTGACGCTCAATTAGATGCATAAAAAATAAGAGCGTTTATTAGACCACAATCGGCATTAAGCATCAGAATAATGACGAGTGGGCAAATGAGCTTTTTCGTCATTGCCAAAGAGAAAAAACAAAATGACAAAATTTAAAGATTTAGGGTTAAGCGACGACATTCTGAAAGGAATTACAGATCAAGGTTTTGAAGAAGCGTTTCCAATTCAAGAAGCAGCTATCCCAGTATTACTATCAGGAAGAGATGTCGTAGGACAAGCACATACAGGTTCTGGAAAGACTGCAGCATTTGCATTATCAATGTTACAACAGATTAAACCAAAACAAGGAATTCAAGGATTAGTTATGGCACCTACAAGAGAACTGGCCATGCAAATTGCAGATGAAATTAAAAAATTCGGAAAATATACAGGAATCAGAGTAGCAACAATTTATGGAGGACAAGGAATGGGAATCCAGCTTGATGCACTCCATAGAGGAGTTGAAATTCTCGTAGCAACACCAGGTAGATTAATTGATCATCTAAAAAGAGGTTCAATAGAATTAAGAGACATCAGCCACATTGTTCTAGATGAAGCAGATACAATGCTGGACATGGGATTCATCGACGACATACAATTTATTTTAGATTTAGCGCCAGAAGACAGAGTAATGTCATTGTTTTCAGCAACAATGCCAACCCAGATTCTAAGACTATCTGAAGATTATCTAAAGAATCCAAAACAATTCCTATTAGATGCAGATGATCTTAGTGGAGAGGGAATTGATCAATCATATTTAGTGATTAAAGATAGAGAGAAATTCAAATATTTATTAGATTTTATCAAACCAATAAAAGGACAATGTATAGTGTTTTGCTCAACAAAATATAGAACCAGAGATGTTCAAAAATTCCTTCATCAAGAGAAATACGACGCAGTTGCAATTGAAGGCGACATGTCACAACATAGAAGAGAACAATCCATGGCTAAATTCAGAAACGGTAAAGCAGACATTCTAGTTGCTACAGATATTGCATCTAGAGGAATAGATGTTCCGCGAGTAGAATTAGTAATTAATTATGATGTTCCAAATGTAGAAATGGTATATTTCCATAGAATTGGAAGAACAGCAAGAGCAGGTGCAAAAGGTAAAGCAGTAACATTTGTCTCTTATTCATCAGTAGGTGATTGGAATCTCATTAAACGTCAAATCAAAGTTCCAATTACAGATTTAAATCAAGAAATGGGAATTCAAATTTCAATCCCAGACCCACTCAAAAGACAAACTCCATCAAGAAGATATGGAGGTCAATCAAGATCAAATTATTCTAGAGGAGGTCGCTCTGGAGGTTATGGAGGATCAAGTAGTGGTGAAAATCCAAGAGATAGTAGAGGTCCCAGAAAGAGATATGGTGACAAAGATAGTGGAAGTGGTGGTAATAGCTACGGCGGCCGCAGTAGATGGTAATACTGTAAAACTTAAAGACCAGAACTATGCAATAATTCTAAGATAAAAATGCATAAAGGATTCATTTTATTAAATTGTGACCTAGGAGCAGAAGAATACATTGTAGATGAGCTAAAACAAATACAAAATATCAGTAATGCATATCTTACTTTTGGCGCTTATGATGTGATTGCCGAAATTCAAACTGAGAATCAGGATGAATTTGAAAAAGTGATAGCAATAATTAGAAAATTATCTAGAGTAGTAAGTACCATGACCCTAAACGTAGCAAACCCCGAATAATTGTTATATGAGTAAATTAGGATTGTTTCAAATTGCAGAAAATTGATTATGAAGGAAAAGTTTGGGTACTAAATTACAATAATCCTGAACCATTATTAGATCACGCCATACACATGCTTGAAAGACACGGTGTAAAACGTGAAGATATGGAAATTACAGAGACGCCAATTGTAAGTGTAGGCGCAATTGTAGTAGAGATTTGGCCATATGAACTGGTCATTGGAAGGGTTAGAACAACTCGAAATGATTCTTTTATCAGCGGCACTGAATTTACAATTGAATTAAAATTGGATGGAAATGGAAACTACATAGATTATCTTTGAAAAAAAATAAAATTCAAAATATCGCTATTGCCGTAATAGGCATCATTATCATCGTTGCAATTATCGCATACAATTATTCCTCAGAACAGACCAAACAGAAAGGATTTCAATTTGGAAATGATCTGGCACAAATTCAACAAGATGTAGCAGAATTACAAATAAAATTTTATTCTGAAAAAACAAAATGGAATGAGAAAACCATAACAAAAGATGATCTGCTAAAATACTATGAAGAGCATGTGGATAAATTTGAAGATATTATTTCCAAATACGATAAATTATCCACACCTGAATTATTTGAAAGTTCAGTAAAATTATTCAAAATATCATCTGAAACTCAATTAAAAAGCGATGTAGAATATATTAAATGGATTACAACAGGCGATGAATCAGCAAAAGTAAGATCAGATACACAAATTCAAGAAGCATATGAGTACGAAAACATAGGATTAATTAAATTCCAATTAGCTAAAGCAGGAATAATAGAAGTTGATGAAGTGGATAAATTTTCACCTCAGGATAACGTGATAAAACAAAAAGTGATTCAAGTCTCAGAGAATATGAAAAATAAATGTGATTCAGAATTTAAAAACAAAATGAATGAATTTGATTCTGATGAAATAGAAATAGAATGGTTCAACTGTTACAATGAAGCTGAAAAATGGAAAAAAGACCATTTGCCTTAGATAGATAATATTCTATAACAAATCAGATTTTTGTAATATTTTGAAAATATCAAAAAGTTCCTCACCCAAGGATGTTTTTTCAAGAGGTGTTGGTTTTGAGAATTTTATCTGAAATGCTATTGTAAGCATATCCTGGTCAGTGTGAGATATTCTCACAGAATGCCATTCATAATTCATTTTAGATAAAAATAATTTCCATTTTTGTAAATGCTCATCTACACGGTGTACTTGAGATTCTACATTTGTTAAAGTAGTATCTAAATCAGTGTCAAATAATCTAAATTTGACAAGAGGAACCATGATTATTCCACCTAAAATGTCATCATGGTTTTTTAACATAGATGAAATAATTTCTTCAGAATTTTCTTTTTGGAAAATATCGCCATAATCAGGATCAAAATATCCTGCCACAAGTTTTTTGGAATCATATACTCGAAAAAAACCTTCATCAGACTCTAATTTCCACAACATATTGAAATCAATTCATGAATAAATAAACGATTAATCAAAGACAATTAAATAAACTAGGAAATAAAGAAAATAGAGATGGTAATTTCCAAAGAGAATAAGGATTTCATTGACAGTTTAATTGATTATTACATTAGTGAATCAGAATCTTACAAACAAATAGCAGAAAATTTCGTTCCTGAAATAGAATCAGTTCCAGATACAGCATTTGGAATCATTACAGGATGTGTATATTCAGGATTTTTACAAGCATATCAAAATCAACAACAGTCACCTGGTTTAGACGATATGCGGGAATTCAATCAAATCGTAAAAGACAGAGCAGCATTAATCAAAAAATCCATCCTCCATCCTCTAAAGGTAGAAACCATTCAGAATGAAACAGTTGGCAAGTCTGAAAATACAGATTTAGAAAACTAATTGTAATGAAAAAGAGTGCCAATTGGGCATCTTTATGACTCCTGTCAGACTGGTCGTACTATCGCAGATACATGAATACAGTTAGTATGCGATAACAAATATAGGTAAATTTCTATTAAAACACTTACGTAGAAATCATCAGTAAGATAATTTCAAAAAACTAAAAATTAGTATGGTTTAATTCCAACATTCAAAAATAAAAAATATGAATGTAGATGGGAGTAAAATTATCTTTGGATTAGGAGTAACATCAGCAGTAGTCACTGCAGTAATAGTATTGTATTTTGCAATTCGTTAAAGATAAATCATAAAGAAAATCAAACAACATTATGCCTGAAACAAATGAATTTAAAATTACTCAAATAGTAGATAACGGTAAAATGGTCCAGTTAACTTTAATTGAAAATATCACAACAGAACCAATTTCACAAAAACAGATGATTATTGACAATGTTTCAAAGAGATTAGATTCAGAAACTAAAGAACAAGTTATGCCATTATTAGAAGCAATTTTACAAGCACAACCTACAGTCAACATCAAATCATATCAACAAACTCAAATCACAATTGCAATGCCCAAATCAAGATATGACAACATGGGAAGACCCCAAGTTGGAAGCATTATTGATATAGATTTGAAAAAAGTCTAAAGATTAGATTTTATTTCATCAAATGTATAAAGTGGCAATGAGCATGTAAAGTCTTTACAAACAAACACCCTAGTTTTGTCTTCAAATGATTTTCCTGCAAAGAAAGGATATTCTGAGAGATTTTTCAACTGAGAGGAATTTTTAATTGTTATCATGATTGAATTTGGTAAATATTCTAAAAGAAGTGATTGTATTATTTCAGAATTTTCAGTGTTGATAACAGTGATTTCTTGAGGTTTTTGGATATACATTGAAACAGTATTTAATAAATATCCAAATCCGAAAGGATTTTCAGCAGCAATTTGTGCCTGAGATTCCATTATTTTAGTAGTTATTTCAAGAAAAGTTTGTTCTTGAGATAGGTGATACAATCTAAGCATTACAAAAGCAGAAACAGAGTTTCCAGAAGGCAAGGATAAATCATAATTACTCTTAGGTCGGATAATCAATTTTTCATGATCATCAGAAGTCATAAAGAAGCTATTATTTTCAGAATCCCAGAAATGATTTACTAAATGATGTCCTAATTTTATAGATAATGTGAGATATTTTTGGTCAGGTTCAATTTCAAACACATCAAGCAATGCATTAATAAAATAAGAATAGTCTTCCAGATACCCATTAATTTTTGCAATTCCATTTTTGTAAGTTCGTAATAATTTATCATTTACAAAAAGATTCTGTTCAATGAAAGAAATGCAATCTTTTGCAGCATTAAGATATCTAACATCTCCTGTAACACGATAACCTTTTGCAAATGCAGTAATCATTAAAGAATTCCATGAAACCAAAACCTTATCATCCAATCCAGGTGGAATTCTAGCTGAACGAACCTTTAGTAATTTTTCTGAACAAGATTTTAAAATTTTACTAACTTCAGATTCAGAGATTCCAAAATTAAAAGCAACAGTAGATATGTTGAGATTGTTGCATAAAATATTATTTCCTTCCCAATTTCCTCCATCAGTTACATCATAGTATAAACAAAATAGATCAGTATCACTTTCAAGAATTTCTTTAATTTCACTTTTCTTCCACACATAGTATTTCCCCTCTATACCTTCAGAGTCAGCATCATATGCAGAATAAAATCCCCTTTCAGGAGAAGTCATTTCACGTAAAACAAAATCAAGTGTTTTTTTCAAAACATCAAGGTAAAATGGATCTTTAGTAATTTGATATGCTTCAGCATAGTTAACAGGAATCAAGGCATTATCATAAAGCATTTTTTCAAAATGAGGAACCAGCCATTTTGCATCTGTGGAATATCTGGAAAAACCTCCTCCTATTTGATCAAATATTCCCCCATTAGCCATTTTTTTGAGTGTTTTAAGCGCGAATTCATTAAATTTTCCCAATCCTGAAAGTTTCGCATATCTAAACAGAAATGACACGTTAGCAGCATTAGGAAATTTTGGTGCAGAACCAAATCCCCCGTACGATGCATCTCCTAATTGAAACAAGTTCATAGCAGCCTCATCAAGAATTGTTCGTTCTAATTTAGTAGTTTGAACTTTTTCAGTTTTGTGTAATGCATTAGTGAATTTTTCAGCAGATGCTTCAATATCTTTTGGTTTTTCTTTCCATGCTTGTGAGAGTTGTCTGCAAATACTTCCAAACCCAGGGCGCCCATAGGAATCCAATACAGGAAAATAAGTTCCAACATAGAATGGTTTTTGATCAGGAGTAAGAAAAAGACTCAAAGGCCATCCACCTTGACCTGTTGCCATTTGACAAACTTTTTGATAAATATCATCAATATCAGGTCTTTCTTCTCTGTCAACTTTTATGTTAATGAAATTTTCATTCATAAATTCAGCAACATCTTCATTTTCAAATGATTCATGTGCCATCACATGACACCAATGACAAGAGCTGTATCCAATACTTAGAAAAATTGGTTTGTTTTCATCTTTTGCTTTTTTTAATGCATCATCATTCCACCCATACCAATTGACGGGGTTATGTGCATGTTGAAGCAAATACGGACTACTTTCATGAATGAGGTTATTTACTACCACAGTTTATCAGATTTGTTTGAATATTTGTACCTAATTGGCACATCAAGTCCAGATTCCTTTTCCTTCTGTCAATTCATAAATTCTGACATTAATTTTCCTTAGCAGTTTGACTTTAGATGTGTGTGCTTTTTTATCATGACTGTAATCTTTTTTTTCAACTAATTCTTGTAATCTTTTTAATTGTTCCAAAGTGAGTTTTTTGAATTCATGTTTAGAATTAGTGATAAGTTGCAACAATTTTACTCTCTCACGATCTTCATCAGAAATTTCAGCCATATTCACCATTTTGTTAATTTTGCAAATAAATCTTAGTGTAAAAGCAAGATTAGCCTACTGCTTAGGGTAGACCAATCTCCAGCCATAGGATTTATCAGATTGATGATAATTTCAACACCCGCTGGATATTCATTTATCAAAATAATCCCATAAGAGTCTAAGAATAGTTATTCCTAGTAATAGAATTGAAGCAATCAGGTATTTTCACATATATCGTGAAACAGTATTTTTTAAAAGCAGAAAATTAAAAGTATTTTTAAAGTTGTTTATTTAAATAACAAAATTATTCAAGAGAGTTATTGGGCTTAAGAAAAATTAATCTTAAAGAAGAATATCGTTCTGACAGAGACAACATTATTTCTGAATTTTTCCTTCCATGTCTAAATAATTGTATAGAATATGATAGATGTGTTGGTTTTTTATCAATTCAAACATTATCCGCATTTTCTATAGCGTTTGATGAGTTTGCAAAAAGAAAAACAAAACTCCGGTTGATTACAGGTCATAGATTTAGAACCGCTGATCTTAATTTATTGACAAAGATCTTTTCTGAGAAATATACAAAATCATTTAAAGGAAAATCGATCAAAGATGCTAAAATACAAAAACTTCAAGATATTGTAAATATGGGACAGGTGGAATTAAAAATTGCAATACCAAATTCAGAACAAATTTCAGACACATTTTCAGAAAGAATTGGAATTTTTAGAGATGAGGAGGATCAAACAGTGGCTTTTACAGGAACATCAAAAGAATCATTTTCAGAGCAAACCAGAGATTTTGAATCTGTAGATGTGTTTACATCATGGAATGACAAATCAAGGGTTGAAAGAAAAATAAAAGATTTTGAAGATTTGTGGGAAAATAAAACAAAACATGTAAAAGTTTATGATTTTATGTATGCAGAAGAAAATAATCTTTTAAAATATTCATCAGAGTGGATATTGAATAATTAAAATTCAAATGAGTCTTCTAATCGTGCTTTATTTTCAAAGAAATTCATTCTATTAATTTTGTAATAAATCACTTCACCTCGTCTTTCTATTACTGCAATAATAGGTTCCTTACCCATTTCAGTAATTTCTTCAACCTTTTTTTGTAAATTTCCCATTTTTTCTTGTTGACCCTCATTTAGACCAAAGATTAGAAATTTTGCGCCTTTTTCACCATAATGTCCTCGCTCATAGACTCGAAAATCAGAACCAAATCCAAAACCATCCTTTACAACATAACCTCTATTTCGTAAATCACGATAAATTAAAAATTTAGTAAGAATTTCAAAATCAGTCTTTTGGCAAATACTCATAAAAATATCAAAATCAATCTGTTTGTTATTTTTTTTTAAAATCAGTTTTTTTGTATACAATAAATAAAGAGTTTCAAATGATTTAAGGAATAATTTTTCTTTTTCAATTTCTCCAAATCCCTTCAGATCTAATTCATGAACCATGTTCTTATCTGAAATACAAGTTTGATCTAAAATTAATTCTCCATTAACTGACGGGGTCTCATCCATAATGAAGTGAAAATCGAAAGATTTCCATATAAGCATTGGAAAATACGAATGATACCCTGCTAACCGTTAAAATATGGGCATTTTGACTTGAGAATATCATGCATGGTGCAAATTATCGAGCTGGAAAAGGTCAAGTCTTTACCAGAAAAGAATACATCAAAGGTAAACCACAAATCAAAATTGCAAAATTTCAAGGCGGTAAAAGAGGAACCTATCAATATTGTGTTCAATTATTACTAAATGAAAAAATGCAGATTAGACATATGGCTATTGAATCTGCAAGATTAGCAGCAAACAAGACACTAGAAAAAACAACTGGTGAGACAGGATATTATTCAAGACTAAGAATTTATCCACACAATCTTCTTAGAGAGAATAAACAAATTGCAACTGCAGGTGCAGATAGAGTTTCAGAAGGAATGAGAAGATCATGGGGTAAAGCAACCAGTTTAGGAGCTAGAGTAAAACAAGGTCAGTGCATTATGGAACTATACGTAAATGGTGATGCTCATTTAACAGCTGCAAAAAAAGCACTTCATGGATCATGTGTTAAATTACCAGGAACACCACTAATCAAAGTGATGGATTGGAATAAGTTATCACCATAAGGTATCTAACATAGATTTCTTATTTTTAACAAATTCTAAAAATTCTTCAAATTCTTGTTTTGTAGGTTCTCTATTCAGAATTCTTTTTGACTGATAATAAAACGTATTATAGATTCTTCCCACAACAATACCCAAAGCAAAAGATTTTGAATTATCAATATTAGAAAGTTGTTGAAGTAGTTGTTTGATTTCATCTTTGTTTGAAATGGAGTCTTGAATTTTTTGTTCTATTTTCTTTAAAAGAGTTTTATCCATGATACATCTTAATTGAAATAGTTAAAAACAGTTTAATCCCCGATGTTTGTCATTTTATTTACCAAAACAAATTCATTTCATGCCTAATTTTGC
>JAPFBP010000048.1 GCA_029250275.1 Candidatus Nitrosopumilus sp.
ATTCTATTAAAAACAAACAAGTTAGAATTTTTTTAGAACATCAAAGTGAGTGCTTCTCTGAACTGGAACACGTCCAATTTCTTTAACCATTGTTGCAAGTTCTTCAACAGAGGAGGATGTTGTTTTTCCAGCAGATTTGTATATTTCCTCAGAAAATGCAGTTCCAACCAAATCATTACCACCATGTGATAATGCAACTTGTGCAAGTTTTTTTCCATATGCAACCCAGTAAACTGAAATATTATTTAGTACATTTGCAAGCATCAATCTAGATAGTGCAATAATTTTTAAATCATATACTGATGAGCATTCATTATTTACCAAATGTTCTTGCTCAAGTTCTGTATTATCCAGACTAAATTTTAAAGGAATCAAAGTGAGAAATCCGTTAGTTTTCTTTTGTAATTCACGAATTTTTATTAGATGATCAACTATGTGTTCTGGTTTTTCAATATGTCCATAAAGCATTGTAACATTACTTTTGATATCCATGTTGTGTGCCTCTTCAATTACATCAAGCCATTGTTGTCCTGTACATTTTCCCCTAACAATTTTTCCTCTGATATCAGGATGAAACAATTCAGCACCCCCTCCAGGCATTGAATCGAGTCCGGCAGCCTTGAGACGAGATAAAATTTCTTTTGTAGAATTTTTTGTCAATTTGGATAAATAGTAAATCTCAGCAGCAGTTAACGCTTTGATGTTAAGTTGTGGATGGCTTTTTTTGATTACCCTCATCATGTCCTCATAATATTCAAGAGGAAGTTTTGGATGAAATCCGCCAACAATATGAACCTCAGTTGCACCCATCTGTTTTGCAATCCCTACTCTTTGTTCAATTTCTTGAGGAGTTAGGGTGTATGCATCATCTGCACCCTCTTTACGATAAAATGCACACATTTGACAACTTGCAGCACAAACATTGGTGTAGTTCATGTAGTAAGAAGATGCAAAACTGACAGTATCACCAACTAGTTTCTGTCTAGAATTATCTGCAACTGCTCCAAGTAAATGTAAATTATCATAATTCATCAATTCAAGCCCATCTTTGTATGAGAGTTCCTCTCCAGCAAGAGCACGATCTAAAGATTGTGAATCCCCAACTAGTTGTTCTAGCATATTGGTGTGTTTTCTCATCATGTTATATTTCTTATAGTATCAAGAAATAAGTAGCCAGTCAGGTTAGAGATACCATGGTACTTCCTCTAGTAGATGAACACAAACCAAAATGTTACTTGTGTCATGAAGGGTTTCAAAACATAGAGGGGTTAAGAGAACACCAAAAATTAGCACATAAAGAATTTTTTGAAGAAAATGAGAAACAGCCGAATCGAGGGCCAGCACCTGGCGACGTTACTGTGTTTTAGATTTTTTTTCTTTCATTGATTTTAATGATTCCTGAGCAATATCTTTTGAAATGTTTGCCAAATCATAATATTTGTCAATAGATAATGCTTTTTTGAAATGTATGATTGCCTCTTGAAGTTCACCTATTTCCCCTAATGAAAGACCCTTGTATGCAAGAGCCATAGCACATTTTTTATCAATTTTTAGAGCAACATTATAGCACTCAATTGCTTCAAGATATTTTTCATCAGTATGCAATGCAGTACCTTTGTTTAGTAATGCATCTAGATTATGAGGGGAAATATCAAGTGCTTTATCATACGAGTGAATAGCTAGTTTCAGTTTCCCCATATTTTGTAGAGTTACACCCTTGTCAATTAAGACACTAGTATTATCAGGTTCTTCTTTTAATGCCAAATCATATAATTTCAAAGCAGCAGAATAATTTTCATCCTCAACACATTCAAAAGCTTGAACTAATATCTCCTCTAATTTATCACTCATTATATTTGATAATATTTTGTTAATAATATAATTATTATTGACAACATTTTCGTTATACAATAACAGTTCTTGTTGCATAAACTAGAATGATTTTTCAGGGATTATTATAATCAGGTTATTGTGTTAAAACTAAGCAGTGTAGCTAAATGTTCTGTGTGTAAATTAAAAGATAATCTTGTTAGATTCTATTTTGAAAACCTGTCAAAATAGAAAGTTTTTTGATATTTTTAGAGAATGTTATGGAAAAGATAACAATGAAACTTTATTCTATGTCCAAAATTTAACCTTAAATCTGATTTTTGGCTTTATTTGACAATAATCTATGGTTTGGCGATACAAGATTGAATTTGAACTAAGATTAAATACAAATTTTGTAAATGATGACATGAAAATATCATTGAAACCATTGTTGACTTTATTACATCATTACTAGGGTAATGGTGTAATCATCACAAGTCCTGCATCATTAGGAACAAATCTTATCATGGCTATATCCTCACCTAAAACATTATTTTTTGCACTCAAATCACTAGGAATCTGACCATTTACTGTTACTACCATTTTTGATGTAACAAACTCATTTGGAATATACATTATCACATATTGAGGTCTGTCAATGGAAAATGAAATCATGCCTACCTCAGGAATGAATTGAAAATCAGAAATTACAGCAGGGCTTTGTATGTCAATAATTTTAGAGGTTCCTTTGATAAATTGAGGTTGGAATTTTTCTCTTATATCTTTTGTAAGTGGCGTGGCATCATATTTTTCAGAGTCTTGAATCTCTAATCTTAATCCTTCAAGACAGTGATTTTGTCCTTGTTTGTTTTCAATTAATTCACATGACTTTGCCCCTTGTTCAAAATTATGATTTGTGAAAAATGCCAAAGTTGTTCCAACAGACATGCTACATTCAACAAAATCAACATCATTCAATTCAGATTCACTACAGAGATTGGAAATAACATCCTGACTAACTCCTTGTCTAGTCAAAACATTATCAGTATATTGCATCATTACACCTTTCATACATAGTCTATTTTGATAAAATGACATGTCATGGCACATTTCCAATGAAGAGTCCAAATCTTCACCAAAATAATGTACCAATCCATGTCCCAATCCATGAACACAGTCTTGATAGTTTGAAGAGCCAATCAAATCATTACAAATTGTATTATATTCAGATGGAAATGATTCATCTGCTTCTTGAACCTCATGGAAGTAAGCAGATAATACGCCATGAAAATATCCACCCCTACACATAGTCCCATCCATTCCAATTAGATTTTCAATAACGTCTGGATTTTCATTAAATGCAACATGTCCCACTTCATGAGAAACAAAATGACAATCATCAATTACACCTATTTTAGATAAGGCAATAGATAATTCCAAAGCATCAGAATTATTTTCTTCATTCTCAGCCACACTGCCAAAGAAACTAGAATAACATAGTAAACGTAATGAGCCAACATCCATTTTTGCACAATCCTGTATCTCTTGAAGATATGCCGTGGCTAAATTCTCGGATGCAGGAGCAGGATCAATATCCCTAAAATCATCTATACCGTCATTATCATCATCACTATCTGTATAACTTCCTATTCCATCAAAATCAAAATCAGCCCATTCCTGTGGATCAGTATCAAAAGAATCTATTACATCTACCACACCATCATTATCATCATCTGAATCACAGAGATTGCCAACAGAATCATTGTCAAAATCAGTTTGATCGGTGTTACTGATTTTTAGACAATTATCCGTATTGTCTACGATACTGTCTTGATCACTGTCAACCCCAGTTATTTTTACATCTGAGAGTAACCCAAAAAATAATAAAATTCCCAAGACTGCAAACGTACCCAAAACCAAGATCCAATTTTTATCAAATTTATTTTTCAACTGATTTTTTTAATATTTTTTGATATACTTTCATTATGATACAAGTTTGAATTTGATTTATTCGTAACAAGTTTTATTATTGATTAAGGTTGCTACTTTGTTCTGATTAATCACTAAATAAAAAAATGAAAAATCATGTACAATGACTAGGAATAACTCAAAACATGTAATCTTTAGTATGATATTTGGAATCATGCTATTAACAACTGTTTCAATAAATGAATCCGTTCAGGTATTTGCACAAACAATTCAAGATAATGGATTTACAGTAAGGCAGACTGAACAAATTAGCAATGATCCTGTTGCAAAATCAATACTTGAAAAAATAGAATTGATGAAAAAAAGAATGGCTGAAATCAAAGATGAAAAGAAAAAACAGCAAGAACATCAAAAATTCATTGATCAACAAAGAATCATTGCAAAACAAGAACTAAACAAAGAACTTGACAGGATGGATGACAAATACAAAGATCATACACCAAAAGTGTCTTTTACTAGTTTTGTATCTTCAAAATCTGTCGATACACAAAACGTGTACTTGGATATGTTCAAATTTCAGCAACAAAAGGTGTCTGAGGCACGAAAAGCAATGAAAACAGTTCTAGATAATGGCGGTTCGATTCAAGAAGCAAGAGAGGCATATCACAATGCAGGTGCCATCACAAGAGTGCAACTAATTGACATTACAAAAGACCTCAACATCAAACATGGATTAGCAGACAATACGGTTCAATCTGCCTTTGACAAGTATGGAAAACTGCCAAGGTACGATTAACTAATCTCTTTTTTTAATAATACAATCATCGATCCAACTCTACTAAATTATGATGTATTGATCATTTTTTTGAATATTGCCAATTAACTCTATTTTTTTGTAAACTGTTTCATGTTCAAAATAATATCTGCAATATTATTCTCGTGTCTAATGGGTGCTTTACTTATCAATCCCGTATGGGCTGTAGAAGATTTTATATTTTCAATCAACTCACCATCTGAATTTGAGGTAGGTCAATTCCCAGTTATACATGGTAAAGCAGTTACTTTGGATAATAATCCTGTTTCAGATGTACAAATTAAAGTTAATTTTCCCTCAGGATCTATAACAACTTTAACTAATTCTACAGGTCAGTTTTCAGCCATATCTCCAGTACTGGCAGATATTGGAGAATACACCATTACAGTTTATGCAAAAAAAGATAACAAATACGCAAATGTTCAGTTCACATATCAAGTTACAGAGAGTAAAGTAACAATAGCAAAAGAAACGCCAAAACCATTAGATGAAACTCTAAAAACGGATGAACATGTGGAATTAGACCCATTTTCAAAGATGATTAAACAGATTGAAGAGCAAAAATTAGAAGAAGAGAAAGAAAAAAGTCTTACAAAAAAACAACAACAAGTGGAGGAACAAAGACTATTGGCAAAAGCAGATCTGCAAAATGATTTGATAGAGGCTGAAAAAAGAAACGAATCCAACAGTCCAAGAAATGTGTTTTATAGATTCATACAAGATGTGGATAGTTCAGTTAGAGGAATATTTTGGCAACAGTTCTTGTTTACAGAAAAGATAACAAAAGAAGCACAAGAAGCCAAAGAAAATGCATTAGAAGAAGGTAAATCATCTTTTGAGGCTATGAAAATATTCCAAAAAGAAGCGGCAGTAACCCAAAAAGAAGTGATGGATTTTAACAAGAATTTAAGTGTAAGATATGGAAATGCCACTAATGTCATTCAAGAGCAATTCGATGAGAAAGGTAAACTACCAAGAGAAGAATAAACAAGTCGGGTAGCAATTGTTTATTGTTAAATTAGAATTTTAGCATAGTTTTTACTAACTAAATCCATTTAGTCACGAAAAGAGTTTAGAATCTAATATTTATTTCATTTTCCAAAATTTCTGCTTTTACTAGAATTTCCTTTTTTGTAATGTTTTATCAACAAAATTACTCCAACTATCCCCCCAACTACAATTAACAGTATCAAGATTATGGCCATAGAATGATAAACTCCAACATACAATTCTTAATTTAATAATGAACTTAAGCGTATTGGAATTTAGAATCTAAAGTTCATTATTTTACTTTAGAAAATTATATGAAACTTTACAACTTGATATGAATAGACCATTTCTAATTAATTATTAATAATTGCACTCATTAATGACTTTCCACCAATCAATGCTGCAATAGAAAGACCGATGTTAGCTATCAAATTGATTGCAAACGTTCCATAATGACTGTGTTCAAGAAGTGTATTGGATTCTAGTGCAAGTGAGGACATTGTAGTAAGTGAACCACAGAATCCTATAGCAGTAAAAAGAGAATATTTTCCATCCAGATGCCATTGTTGAGACATTACAATAAAGGCACCAAGAATAAATGCTCCAAGTACATTGACTGCCAAAACATTGACAGGTATTGTATTGAAAAGTAAAGGAGATTCAGTAATTTTGAGTCTTAGATATGCTCCAAGTACAGAACCTACTGCAAGAAAAACAAATTCTAGACCTTTCATCTAATCATTTGAAACTAATTAACATTAGTAATATCTGTATAATTTTAGGCATAATTTGTGCCTAATTTTGATTTAATTAAGAAAGATGTTTTTGTAGTTGCATTTTATCATAAATTCTCTAATTTTTCTATTAACTTAAGCATGTATCACACTTGCAAGTTATAGTTCTTACATCATTATATTCGTCCTCTGACTCTATCCACATAGAATGAGTTTTCAAACTATGTTCTCCCATATTGTATGATTTACAGATATATTCTAGAGTTGTTACAAGTCCTAAAATCGAACCAAATCCTTCTAGAGTAATCTTATAGAGGCTAATCTTCGAGGTCTTGAAATAATTACAGCCCATAAGGAAGCAATCGCCAAGATCAAATGATATCTCTGTCTTATCTGGGTGGCCTCGGTCATTGTATCTTACTGCCCTTAGTTGTGCTATGAGTTCAGGAAATACCTTGTGTATTCTAAACCCTTTTTTCCCTTATCAGTTAGTAGTGTATACAAAAAGAGAAAAAGGAGTCAAACATCGCAAATCTACGAAAAAAGTATGGCAAATCTACGGATCATGTAAGATTTTCAAAACAGAATTATACGAGCAGTAAAAGATGACCCTATTCATACTATAAATTTTAGCAGCCCATAACAAAATAGTATATTTATATTATTTTATTATGTTATTACATAATAAAATTCTGGCAAAACAATACGATAAATCAAGAGGTGATGGAAAATTAATAATATAGATTGACTTGCAGTGAATAGTGTTTTCATCAAAGAATAAAGATTACATCGTTTCAAGATGCAAACTTGTCACGAGGTTCAATCTCAAGGGATTTATTAAAGCATTCCATAGATTCCTCGTATCTTCCCAAACTTCTCAATGCAATCCCTTTGTTATTCCAAAGGTCAGGATCATTTTGATTCAAAAAAAGTGCTTGTTCAAAAAAACCAAGAGCATCATCAAATTGGCCATCATTCATTAATGATTGTCCTTTTTGGACTAGTTCCTCAATTTTACCCATAATTTAACAAAGACATCATTTCTATTAAATTTGAAAAAAACTAAAATTATAGATAAGAATATCAAACAAATTTATACATATATCGTAAAAATTTAAATAAATTTTTCACCACAATACAATATGGGCATAGATGAGACAGATGAAAGAATACTAAAAAATTTACTAGTAGATGCAAGACAATCAGCAAGACAGCTTGCACTAAAACTAGGCATGTCAACAGTTACCGTATTAACTAGAATCAAAAAATTAGAAAAAGCGAAGATAATACAAGGATATACTGCCATCATTGATCATGAAAAAATAGGGTATTCGCTAACAGCAATTATTGAAATTGTGGCCAAAAATGACAAAGTAGTTGAGATTGAGGAAGAAATATCAAAATTTGAAAATGTTTGTGGAGTGTATGACATTACAGGTTCGACAGACACATTAGTTATTGCAAAATTTAAAGAAAGGAAAGAATTGAGCAAGTTTGTAAAGGGCTTGGCAAGCATTCCAAATGTGGAAAACACGATAACACATCTAGTTCTAAATACTACAAAAGAAGATTTCAGATTATCATAGGTATTAAAAAATGAGCCAATTTAGTATTTTTGTGATTTCAATAATGGTCTTTGGAGGATTACAAACAGTATATGCACAGAATGGTAGTCTGGACATGGAATTAGAAGTAACTGACGAAGAAAAAATTATTCTGTTTTCAGGTTTTATAATTGTAATATTAGCAGTATTTTTATTTCTAACACGAGACATAATTCTTCGAAGAAAGACATCATATGACAAAGAAGAATTAGAATCAAAGAAAGATAAGACATTTGAAAAATATCACTCAGATTGGGGAGAGGATTATGAAGAACTAGGCCAGAGAAGAAATACAAAGGAGGATAAAGAATTTCGAGAGGCATTAAACAATGACGAGCTACCAAACTATTATGAAATTATTGGAGTCACAAAGAATGCAACATATGATGAGATAAAAAAGAAATTTAGAGAACAAGCAAAAAAAACTCATCCAGATAAAACAAAAGAAAACTCTGAAAAAGAAATGGCAGAACTTAACAAAGCATATGAGGTTTTATCAGATAATGAACGTAGAGAAAAATATGACAGATATCTTAAAGTAGATTAAACAGAATCTAACTTTACAATAATCATACCAAGTTCAATAGAATTAGGAGTCTGAATACTGTTGGTTAAATTTGTAAAAATTTCTAGAGAAATAGATTTGCCTTCAGATTCAATGTTTGTGGTAATTTTGAGTTCACCAAATTCAGTATTTGGTCCTAGCATTTTATTTGTCAATAGTGGAACAATAGAAAGATCTTCTATCACACACTTCATTTTGTATGCAAATTTATCTGAAAAATATACACCACCACGCGTAGTTGGCTCATTTACAGGGATTGGTGAATTAGTTATCGATGTGCTAGTAATAGGATAAATTTCATCATTGACATAAAGTGTGAATTTTAGAGAGTTTTTTTTATTAAATTCCATTAGTTTTTCCAGTAAATCTTTGTTAAATGACATTCAAAAATTACAAAATTATAATTCTATTGAATCTTTCTAGATGCAGCCAGTAAAAAATCAGAGATTCAAATCAAAGAGATCATCTTTAAAAACTTGAATTCTGATCTTAATTTATTGCAGCAATTTGCAAATACCCACACTATTAGAAATGAGATTCTCAGTCTAATGGCGGAAAATGGATTAGATCAAGACCATTATGTTGAAATGTTAGATTATACTATTGATCTATTTGAGAGCCAAGGTCTTGGAACAGAGTATTACGGATATCATAACATCAAGCACGAATTAGAAGTAACATATGTTTCACTTTTAGCAAAAAATCAAAATAGAATCAAATTTACAGATGAGGACATAAAATATCTATACGTGGCAGCACTGTTTCATGATTTTGATCCTCAAAAAAATGTAGATAAACCTCACGAAGAAAGTGTTTTAAAATTTATTTCAATGGATAAAAAACTACGTCAACTAATCAATGATGCAAAAATAGATTTAGAAATAATCAAAGTTTTAATTTTAAGAACAACGTATCCTTGGAGTGGAAAGATAAAAGAGAATGCAGAAAACCAAATCAAAGAATGTTTCAATAATTCAGACATCACTAGAAACAATTCATCATATCAAGAACATATTTTGGAAATGGGGTGGTATCTCTCAGTAGTGGATAGAATTAGTGGTTATGCTTTAGGAGGTTTTACAAAAGCAATGGAGATGGCAAAAATGAATGCACATGCATTAGCATGGAGACCATCATTAATTGTAAGAAGTTCAGTAGCATATTTTGAAGAAATATTAAATAAAGAAACTGATATGGCAAAATGTATTCTCAAAGTACTTCCAAAAGAAATGAGGAAAAATTTCTTTGATACAGTTTTGTCATTTATGAAAATCAGACAACAAGAAATTAGAATACAGGCAGATTATGCGTATGAAAATCTAAAAATGATTCCAACAATAGAATCAATGACCACAAGAG
>JAPFBP010000049.1 GCA_029250275.1 Candidatus Nitrosopumilus sp.
CGATAAAAATTGTAATGCATCACGATATGGGGGAAAAATGGTCCTTGTTTTTTGAAACTTATTACAATACAGTATTTTTTGATATGGGTGCAAACATTAAATCTGAACACACTGAAAATTCTACACTATTAGAAATAAAATTAAAAATATAAAAAAGAACAGCATAAAAATATAAAATAATTTTCTAGAATGAACTGTTGTGTTACAATGTACCACAAAACATAGGTTTAATTGATTTTAAAAATTATTGTCAATTCTAAACTAAGAGGAATATGTTTTGTTAGAATCATTATATCTTGTATATGCAATCTTTGGGTTTTTCTCTCTAGGTGCTATATCTAGTCTATTTACACGAGGAAAAAAACAACATGTGTATTTTGCATACATACCTGCTGCAATTGGATCTTTTTTGGCAATTGTTCTATCTCTAATTGTATTCACTTCTGAAGACATACACATAACTTTAGGTTATCAACAAATTTTTGATTTTGAAATTTTTATTGATGGTGTTGCATCTTTCTTTATTTTAATTATTGGATTGGTTTCATTTGCTGTTTCTATTTACTCTTTATCATATTCTAAAAAATTTGATGACAAAAAAAATAATTCTAATCTTGGAATGTTGTTTAATCTCTTTATCATTTCTATGATGTTAGTAATTACAAGTAACAATGTATTCTTTTTCTTGATATTTTGGGAACTAATGTCCTTAACGTCATTCTTTTTAGTAATCTATGAGCATGAAAATGAGAATAATCTCAAATCGGGTTTAACCTACCTTGTAATGACTCATCTTGGAACTGCATTTATTTTGACATCATTTCTTTTCATGTATGCACAAAGTGGTAGTTTTAGTTTTGATTCTTTTAGAGATATAGGAATAATCCCAGACTATGTGCGAGATATTGCATTCATTTTGGCTTTCATTGGTTTTGGTACAAAGGCGGGGATTGTACCTTTACACATTTGGTTGCCAAAAGCATATGCTTCAGCACCTAGCAATGTATCTGCTTTAATGTCTGCTGCATCGCTCAATATTGCAATATATGGTATTGTAAGATATCTATTTGATTTTAATTCAATTGATGACTCATCCCATTACCTTTGGTGGGGATTGGCAATTATTGTCATTGGCTCTATTTCAGCATTAGTTGGTGTGCTGTATGCGTTAGTTGAACGAGATATCAAACGTATTCTTGCTTACAGTAGTATTGAGAATGTTGGAATTATCTTCATTGGTTTGGGACTTTCTGTAGTTTTTGCATCATTTAATCTGACATCACTATCAGTTTTGGCTTTTGTAGCTAGTATGTTTCATACATTGAATCATGCAATCTTCAAAGGATTGTTGTTTATGACTGCAGGTTCAATTCATTATAGTACTCATACAAAAAATATTGAAGATCTGGGTGGTCTAATTAAAAAAATGCCTTGGACAGGATTGATGTTTCTTATTGGAACAATTGCAATCATTGGACTACCTCCATTAAATGGATTTATCAGTGAATGGTTGACATTACAATCCCTTCTTTCAGTTTTTCAAATACCTTCAACTATTTTACAAGTGTCCATTGCATTTGCAAGTTTGGTACTTGCACTTACAATGGGTCTTGCAGCTGCTACTTTTGTGAGATTATTTGGAATTTCATTCTTATCTAAAAGTCGTACTCTAAAAGCTGCAGATGCAATAGAAGTACCACGATTCATGCTTGCAGGAAAAGCAATACTTGCATCTTCTTGTATTGTATTAGGGATATTACATTTTATTGGAATAAATCTGATTGTAACTGCTTTTAATTTACCATATACTCCATTAAGTCCATTTGAACCACTTTCAATTATTGGTGAAGATGGAAAAAGTTTTGCAAGTTTAATGATGCCTACTGTATTGATAATTCTTTTCTCTGTCTTTGTATCAATTTTTGTACTTGTAAAAATTATGGGTGGTAAAACAAGTATAAAAAAATACAATACATGGGATTGTGGATTTGGTAGTCTATCTGAGAGAACACAATACACTGCAACATCATTAGCAGAACCACTAAGTAGGATTTTTGCCATTTTTTACAAACCAAAAAATGAAATAATCCGTTATTTTTATTCAGAGCAAAATCAATATTTGAAAAAATCAATTAATGTAAAATTCAGCACAAGAAATATTTTTGAAGAATTTTATGATTTGCTAATCTCTATCAGTTTGTCTGTTTTAAATAAAATTCGAAAAATACAGACTGGAAAAGTCAATGTGTATATTTTGTATATTGTGATAGCATTACTTTCACTTCTATTAGCTGCGGGGTCTGGAATAATTGGATGAATTATCATTTACAGGCATAATTTTTGGGATATCCCAAGTTTTGCTACTCGTATCTTTATCCCCATTAATTGTAGGTATTATGAGAAAAACAAAGGCAAAATCTCAAAAAAGAATAGGGTCTCCTATCATTCAACCTTATTTTGATATCATAAAATTACTAAGAAAAGATGAGGTAATCTCTGAGCAAAGTTCATGGATTTTTAGATGTACCCCATGGATAAATTTTGTAACTGCAGTATCTGTAGCCTTTTTCATTCCTGTTTCTCTGATCTATTCACCTTTTGGTGTTGTTGGAGACATATTGCTGGTTGTAGGCTTGTTTGGACTAGGAAAATTTTTTACAATACTTGCAGGACTAGATGTAGCAAGTTCTTTTGGAGGATTGGGAAGTAGTAGAGAAATAATGTTTTCTGCACTTGTAGAGCCCGCATTATTTATAACAATTTTTGTAATTGCCATTTTTTACGGAGGAACAAATATCAGTACAATTGTATCCTCTGCAAATGAAATTTCTTTTCTTGCAGCACCTGGAGTATTATTTGCATTAATAGCATTTTTTATTATATTGATGGCTGAAACAGGAAAACTCCCATTTGACAATCAATCCACACATTTAGAATTGACAATGATTCATGAAGCTACTATACTAGAATATTCTGGAAAAAGTTTAGCCCTTATAGAATGGTCGCAAGCAATTAAACAAATAATTTTACTAACATTATTTGTAAATATTTTCATACCATGGGGAATTGCAGACAGTTTTTCATGGTCACAAATTGGTTTTGGAGTGTTGTTAGTTATTGTAAAGATTATCTCTTTGGGCATTTTGATTGCATTTATTGAAATACGGATTGCAAAATGGAGGTTATTTAGAGTAGTTGATCTGATTGCAATTTCAATTGCGAGTTCTATGATAGGAGTGATTTTCTTTTTCATCTAGGTATATTGATATGATCCTCCCAACAGAAATTAATGTACTTGATATATCTGCAGCAATCTTGCTTGTTGCAACTTTTGGATTAATTGTAAGGAGAGGGTTTTCAAACTGGGTTCATGCATATAGATATCAAACTATAGTTCTTGCTGGTATTGTAGCATTAATTGCCTTGATTACTGACATATGGGAACTGTACATTGTATCAGCATTGACTTTTGGAATTAAAGCAATTGTAATCCCAAAAATTTTGTTTTATGTAACAAAAAAACTAGATTCGCCAATAAAATTAGAAACCAATCCGTATATCAGCATGAAATTATCTGTTATCGTATCAGCATTGTTGGTTGCAATGTCATATTTTATTTTCCTCCAGCTCAATATCGAATCAAATGAAATAATCCAAGTTTTTCTGCCAGTATCTTTTTCATTATTTTTTATTGGATTATTTGTAATTATAAGCAGAAGAAAAGCACTAAATCAAATGGTTGGATTGTTAACTATTGAAAATGGGTTATTCTTATTTGCAGTATCTTTAACACATGGTTTTTCATTGATAATTGAAATTGGATTGATGGCAGATATTTTACTTGGCGTTATAATATCTAGCATATTATTATTCAGAATGAGTAAAACTTTTGATAGTATTGATATCAAAAACTTAGAAAGTTTGAGGGATGACTAATGTTTTCAGAATTATTTTCATCATTAGAATCCTTGCTGATTCTTGCGCTTATCTTAACCCCAATAATTAGCGGTTTATTAGTAACTTTTCTAAAAAGAAAAAAAATTATTGAAGCTGTTACAGTGTTTTCATCTTTTCTAATTTTAATAGAGGGATTAGTTTTGATAAATTCTATTTTAGAATACAAAACAATATCTGTATTTAATGGAATATTTTATGTTGATTCTCTTAGTGGCATAATTATTATCACCATTTCACTTGTAGGATTTCTTTCTTCTCTTTATTCGGTAAATTACATGGGGCGACAATATGATAAATTAATTATTGATGAAAGTAAACTCGTGAGATATTATCAAGGATTTAACATGTTCTTGTTTACCATGTTACTTGTACCAATATCAAACAATATGGGAATAATGTGGATTGCAATTGAAGCTACTACACTAGTTTCTGTTTTGTTGATTATGTTGTATGTAAAACAAAGTTCCATTGAAGCATCATGGAAATATCTACTAATTGCAACCGTAGGATTATCACTGGCATTATTTGGAACAATTTTCTTTTACTATGTGAATACAATTGATGATCCCCTTGGAGGAGATGCTTCAGGAATGAATTGGACAAATTTGGTGGAAAATGCATCTGGATTTGATCCCAATCTTGTAAAATTAGCGTTTATTTTCATAATTGTAGGATTTGGTACAAAGGCAGGTCTTGCACCAATGCATACATGGCTACCTGATGCTCATAGTGAAGCACCGTCTCCAATAAGCGCACTTTTGTCAGGAGTTTTGTTAAACTGTGCATTTTATGGAATTTTACGATTTCATATAATTACTAGTAATTCCATAGGCTCTCATTTCTCAAATACTCTTTTGATAATTCTCGGAATAGTTTCGATAGGAATAGCGGCTGCATCAATTTATTTCCAAAAAGACTTGAAACGAATGTTAGCTTTTTCAAGTGTTGAACATATGGGAATAATTTCAGTCGCGATTGGTTTTGGAAGTGTTATTGGTATTTTTGGAGCACTGTTACACATAATTAATCACGCCGTTGTAAAATCACTCTTATTTTTTGCAAGCGGATCTATTTCTCAAAAATATGGAACTAAGTTAATTTCAGACACTCGTGGAATAATTCAAACAATGCCAATAACAGGATTTGTATTTTTAATTGGTGGATTGGCTATAATTGGAATGCCACCATTTAATATTTTCATGAGTGAATTTTTAATATTAAGTTCTGGATTTGAATCTGAAAACTTTGTTCCCAGCATGTTGGTTATTTTGTTTCTTGTAATAATATTTGCAGGTTTTGGAAAGCATTTACTTAGAATGGTATTTGGAAGTCCAATACAAAGCATGAAAAAAGAAGATCTTGGAATACTTTCAATAATTCCAATGTTGGTTTTAGTTGCTATCATATTTGTTATGGGGGCATATGTTCCAGAACCATTACAAACATTAATTGAAGATTCTTCACAAATTTTACTATCGGGGGATATACACAATTGATTGTAAAATGTTATACTTTAGAGGTGATTATTTTTGAATAATAAAATAATGGAACATTATTTGTCCAAACTAGAACAACTAAAATTCAAATTTACAAAGCATGTAAAAAATAATAATGAAATTCATATAGAATTAGATGATACATCTCAACTAATAGAATTTTGTAATATTTTAAAATTAGAAATGAATCTCAGATTATTAACAATAATTTATTGTGATGAAAGAAAAATAAATCATGAGTTTAGTATACGATATCTATTAGGTTCAGATATTGATGATATTTTCTTATTTGTTATTTCACATATGAATAAAAAACATGCCTATTTTCCTAGTTTATCTGATGTATTCCCATCTTCGATAAAATATGAACGGGAAATCAATGATATGTTTGGAATTCAAACACAAGAAGATACAATTCTAAAACCATTGATCTTACATGATTTTCAAAAAAATGTATTTCCCTTACGAAAAGATTTTGATGCAAAAACTGAGTTAAATTATTCTCATAGAAAGTTTGAATTCACACCAATTACTGGTGATGGAATTTGTGAAATACCTGTAGGACCAATACATGCAGGAATCATTGAACCTGGGCATTTTCGATTCAGTGTTATTGGAGAAACTATAGTAAATATGGAAACACGTCTTGGATATACACACAAAGGAATAGAAAAAATTGCAGAAAGCATGTCCATTGATGATGTTGTATTTTTATCAGAAAGAATTTCAGGAGATGAATCTATCGCAAATTCTATGGCATTTTGTCAGGCAATAGAAAAAATTGGCCAATTAACAATTCCACAAAAAGCAGAACAAATTAGATTGTTGTTTGCAGAGTTGGAAAGAATTTATAATCATTTTGGAACTCTAAGTGGAATTATTACAGATATTGGATTTCCATATGGTGCATCTAGATTGAATATCTTAAAAGAGCAAATCATGCAATTAAACGAAAAATTATCTGGAAGTAGAATATTGTTTGGAGTCAATCAAATTGGTGGAGTTAAAATTAACATGACTGATGAAACATTGATTTACATTCATTCTGTTTTAGATAATGCTTTTCAAACTTTTGAAAAAATATTGGATCTTTTAAAATCAAACTCATCTGTAATGGATAGACTACGAAATACGGGCATGATTGAGAAACAAGTGGCACGAGATTTGGGACTAGTAGGAATTTCTTCTAGATGCATTGGTATTGAATCAGACACTAGACATACTCATCCATATGGCTATTATCCTTCAATTAGATTGAAACAAAAGACACCTAGAGAAACAATGGAGCATCAGGTAGAGTTGCAAAAACGAATTGGAGATGTTTTATCTAGATTTATGAGTCGTGTGGATGATTTGAGACAATCAAAAGAGATCATAGATTCTATTACTACTCTGAAAAATGATGGATTATCCGTATCTTTGGAAGGTGAATTGGCTCCATATTCATCTGGTTTGGGTTATGCTGAATCTCATAGAGGGGAGACATTACATTGGATTATGATTGGGGAGCATAATTCTATTTTTAGGTATAAGATTAGGACAGCCTCTTTTTCAAATTGGCCCATTATTGAACATGCTGTACTGAATAACATTGTTGCTGACTTTTCAGTAATTAACAAAAGTTTTGATTTTTCTTATTCTGGGAATGACTTATGAAAAAAAGGGATAAAAAAGAACCTTTCATTGATACGTCATTCAAATCTAAGACAATAAAAAATCCACTAAAGATGGATGATTCTATAGCCGATAATTACCGAGGATACGTTACATTAGATCCTGATAAAGAGTTTATTTTAAATGACAAGATTGGAAAAATATTAGAAAAATCATGTCCTACACATGCCATTACATATCAAAATAATGATTTAAAAATTCATCTTGATAATGGAAAATGTATTTTATGTGGAAACTGTAAAGTAGAATCTCCAGAACTAATTAAAATTACAAACAAGTTTGATCAAGCAAAAAAAAGAAGAGATGATCTTATTGAAACATTTTCAATGTCTGCTCCATTTGAAAAAACATATGATGAGTTAGGGCAAGAATTAAAAAATAAAATTGACAAAATTTTTGGAAGATCATTGGCTATTAGGGAAATTGATGCAGGTTCTTGTAATGGCTGTGAAATAGAAATTAACGCATTGAATAATCCTATTTATGATATTGAGCGATACGGAATTACTTTTGTAGCATCTCCACGTCATGCTGATGTTTTATTAGTTACAGGGCCTGCATCCAAAAATATGGAACAAGCACTAAAAATAGCATATGATTCCACTCCTAATCCTAAAATCGTTATTGCTGTAGGTGCATGTGCCTGTAGTGGCGGAATATTTGGTAACAATTACGCTACCACAGGGGGTATAGACAATATTGTTCCAGTAAACGTCTACATCCCAGGATGTCCACCTAGACCACAAGCTTTGCTTTATGGTATATTGCTAGCAATAAACAAAATATGATTTGTTATTTTACTCCTATAGTCGTAAATGGTCTTAACTAAAATCAATAGCCTCTTTGATGTCCTAAATTTTCATTTATTTCGATGAAGGTTTTTCTTTCCGTATGGTGTACCCAACTAGGTTTTGCCTACAAACCTTGTAACGGCAAATTAGCATTTTAGATCATGGATTTAAACTTGACAAATAATTTTATCATTTTATTCTAGAAAAAATAATGAAGGTTATTCAAGATCTTGAATATTTTTGACTATTTTATTCATCTCAAATACCATTTTCTTTTGTTCTATAACATTTTTTGATTTCAAGAACTTGTTTTGTATTTCAGAAAGAGACTCTCTTAGATCAGAGATTTGTGTTGGTTTTTGATCAAACAAGATTCTCTTTAGTGGCACTGATTCCTCTGAATTGATTTGTAGTTTGGAAATTTTTGCAAAACAACCATAGCATGGAGAGTCAAGATCATTTTCATACCTAGGAAGTTTACCATTAACGTCAAAATGTGATTGGATGTCACTTTGTGCAAAGTTATGTTTTATGTTGAGTTCTCTAACAATATTTTGCATTTCGACTTTTGGCATCTTTGCAAATTCCACATATTTCTTCATAGCCTCAAAATATGTACCTCCCTGACTAAGAACTGAATCTCGTGCATCTTTTGCTAGAGATACTTTTGTTTGGAGATAGTCAAATTGATCCCAAAAAATGTCATGATTTGTTGCATTTAGATTTGAAACATATTTTGCAAATGCATTTCTAGGCGTAAATTCTTCATAATTTTTTTCCATTCTTTGAAGTTCTTGTTTTAAAGATTCTTGGGCAGCAATACGTTGTTCATTAATGAATTTTTGATGTTCATCACGTATAGTCTTCTCCTCTTGTGATTTTAGATATTGTTTTTTTGAGAATTCTATTTTGTCAAGAATGTCTTGAAATACAGGATTGTATTGTATGTCATTACCTTCAATTTTATTAAAATCAGACTGTGCAAGGGCATTTGGAGTAAGTGCAGACAGCATGATTACGGCAGTAATAATTGAAGCAAAAAGTAATTTTGTCATTGAACATAAAAATTAAAAATCACTTAAGAGGGATGCGTAGAAATTATTAGAATCTATCATACTGATTGTTTTAATATTACCTAGTAATCAAAAACTAGATTCGATTCCATGGGGATTCACCTATACCATTTTGTGGATAGAAATGGATGCAGATAGGTACAGATTAACTAAAGATCAAAATTACAATTCATGCAATACAAATTCATGGTATAATGTAGGTTCTACTAGTTATTGATCTGTATTACAAATTGTTCATCAAATTCAAACTAGATGAAATTAGTCTCAATAAATTTAGTAAAATAGATGGCTTAAGGTAAACATGCTGTGAATTTAATCAATAACAAAGAATTACTGCTTATTGCTAAATGAGAAATATACATTTCAGACAGTAAAGGTTCATTCTTGAATTAACAGTCAAATGTCTATTCAAAGTCATTCATTTGTTATCTTGAGTCATAAATCCTTCTAACTTTGGACCCGCAGTTGGGGCACTGGTTTCTGTCATGGATAATGGAGCAGTTTACACAGCAAAATTCTGTGGATTTGGAATCTGATTGCCTCATCTGAGATATCTGCTCTTGGAGTTGCTGCAATGTTCTTTTGTTTTCATCTGATTCTTGTTGTTGTCGCTTTAGGACCAGCTCGTGTCTTTGCAGTGCCGATTCCCTGGATTTTTCTTCTGATTCGTTCTGGTTTAATTTGTTTAGGGCTTGATTCAGTTCTGCCTTTAG